>CAMOWP010000001.1 GCA_946628455.1 uncultured Clostridia bacterium
TTTCATCCCAGCCGAGGCGGTACATATTCGCCGTTGTTGCGCATATTTCCTTTAAAAACGGCGCGTCAAAAATGTTTTTCATCTTAAGGAGAGCACCTCCTCCTCGTAACGCTTAACCTCTGCATAGTATTCTGCAGGGGTGTTTTCTCTTTTGAGATATTCCTGCCATATATCGTAAAACGGCGCTGCCTTGAGCTCCTCCTGAAGCACCATAAGCTGTGTGAAATCGGAGGCGTCCTGAAGCTCCTTAAGCCTGTCGTTCGGCTGAAGAAGCGCAAAGAGAAGCGATTTCTGAACGTTGCGAACGCCTGTAACCCAGGCGGAGATTCTGTTAATGCTTGCGTCGAAATAATCAAGCGCAATGCTCACTCTTCCGTCAAGCCCGCCGCAGCGAACAATCTCGCGGCAGATTTCCTTCGTTTCATCGTCAAAGAGAACAACGTGGTCGCTGTCCCAGCGAATCGGGCGCGTAACGTGAAGCGCGATTTCGGGGAAGAATGCAAGCAGGGCGGGAATTTTATCGCTTACAACCTCTGTCGGATGATAGTGGCCGTTATCCATAAGCGGAATGCATTTATCCATATTCATTGCCGCGTAGCTTAAAGCAAATTCAGCCGAGCCTACCGTATAAGCCTCAACGCCTATGCCGAAAACCTTGCTTTCAACAGTCGGCTTAACAAGCCTGAAATCATAAGGCTCTGAAAGAATCTCGTCAATCGCTTCCTTGTAGCGAAGGCGCGGGCCTATTCTGTCTGCGGGGATGTCCTTGAAGCCGTCGCCCGTCCATATGTTCATAACGCAGGGCTGCCTGAGCTCCTCGGCAAGATACTGTGAAATCCTTATGCAAGCCTTGCCGTGCTCAATCCAGAATTTTCTTGTTTCCTCGTCAGGGGAAGCAAGGGTAAGCGGGTCGCATTTCGGATGTGAAAAGAAGGTCGGATTAAAATCGCAGCCGAGCCCTCTCTCCTTGCAGAAATCAACCCATTTTTTAAAGTGCTTCGGCTCTAATTTATCGCGGTCAACCCACGGATTTTCCTCGTCAAAAATCGCGTAGGAGGCGTGAAGATTCATCTTGATTTTACCGGGAACGAGCTTTAAAACCTCGTCAATATCAGCCATCAGCTCCTCGGGAGTTCTCGCTCTGCCGGGGTAATTTCCCGTTGTCTGTATTCCTCCGGTAAGCGGTTTAGAAGGGTCTGTGTCAAAGCCCCTTACGTCGTCTCCCTGCCAGCAGTGAAGCGAAATTGAAACATTTTTCAATGTGTCAAGCGCCTTTTCGGTATCAACTCCGTATGAGGCGTAAACCTTTTTTGCATCTGAATATGCCATTATTTTACCTCCGTAGTATCAAAAGAGTTTTTAACAAGCTCTCTTGCCTTTTCAAGCGTTAAGCTCTTATCTGAAAACATCAGCTGCGAGATTATGTTTCCCGTTGCTGTTGCTTCAACGGGACCCGCTGTAACGCGCTTTCCCGTATATTTTGCGGTGAGCGAATTAAGATAAGAATCCTTGCTGCCTCCGCCTACAATATTGATTGAGTCAACCGTTTTACCGCTTATTTCCTCAATCTCTTTAACAGCCCTTGCATATGTTTTTGCAAGGGAATGATAAACTGAATTTATAACAACGTCAAGCCCGAGCGAGCTGTCGCCGAGGTAAGCCTTTATAGCTTCTGTCATATTTTCAGGGGCAAGGAACGCAGGGGAGTTCGGGTCAATTTCCATATGCGTTTTGCAGTTCATCGCAAGGCGCATCATATCGTCGTAAGAATAGCGCTTGTTAAGGTTTCTGCGTATGCTCTGGAAAAGCCACATCCCCATAATGTTTTTAAGGAAACGGAAGCGGTAATCTATTCCGCCCTCGTTTGTAAAGTTCGCCCTCATCGCCTCTTCGCAGAGAACGGGAGCGGCGTTTTCCGTTCCTATGAGCGACCACGTGCCCGAGGAGATGTAAACTCCGCAGTCTCCAACCGAGCAGGCGGCAACAGCGCTTGCCGTGTCATGCGACGGAGCGTGGATAACCGTGCTTTCAAACGGGAAGCCCTTAAGCGCGCCGATTTCGGTGCAGGGAACGGAAAGGTCGCTGAAAAGCTCGCTTTTAATTCCGATTTTATCAAGAATTTCCCCGTCCCATTTTTTCGTTTTTGCGTTAACAAGGTTGGTCGTTGTGGCATTTGTGTATTCGTTGCTTATTTCGCCAGTCAGCCTGAAGGAAAGGTAATCGGGCATCATAAGAAAATATTTTGCCCTGTCAAGCTTGCCGCTTTTTTTATCGCAGTAAAGCTGATAGATTGAATTGAATTCAGCCTTCTGAATTCCCGTTTTTGCGTAAAGCTCGCTTTGCGTTATGATTTTTGAAAACTCCTCCTGAATTGAAGCCGTCCTTGAATCGCGGTAAGAGACGGCGGGGAGGAGCTCCTTTTTGTTTTTGTCAAGCAAAACGTAGTCAACGCCCCAGGTGTCAATTGCAATTGTTGCGGGGATTTTGCCGAGCTCGCCGCATTTTGCAATCCCCGCCTTAACCTCTGAAACAAGCTTTTCAATATCCCAGACGAGCGTGCCGCCGCTCTCACTGAGATAATCCTCAAAGCGGTAAATCTCCTCAAGCCTCAGCCTTCCGTTTTCAACGTATCCGAGGATGTGCCGTCCGCTTGAAGCGCCGATATCTATTGCTAAATGATAGGTCAACGCAAAGCCTCCTTTTTGTGATATAAACACTGATTATAAATTCTTTAGAATTATATCACATATATCTTAAATTGTCCAATAAATGACAAATTAAAATCTTAAATTTCATAATAATTTTATGCTCTTGCCGTAATTATATCAAAATAAAAATCGGTATTGCATATTTGCGCCGTCTGTGTTAAAATACTACAAAATTAAAAAGGTTGGGTGAAGCATTCAGGAAAGGTCTGTTTTTAACAGCGCCGAAGGCGTAAAACGCTCAGGATAATGAACTGTTTGCTGACAAACCCCGGAGAATTCCATTTATGGATGCCGAAGGTGCAAGCAGGGGAACCTGTGAATCTCTCAGGCGAAAGGACGGGGCGTTTTCTCAGATAGTTAATACTGTCATCGGGTTATAGGGTCAGCAAATATTTGCCGACCTTTTTATTATGGGAGGAACACTATGTGGGAAAACATTATCGGAGTTATTGAAAAAATCAATGACACAGTCAACGGAATAGTATGGGGCTGGCCTGTTATTATTCTTATTCTCGGAACGGGAATATTGCTTACGGTTCGCACCCGCGCTTTGCAAATCAGGCATTTTCCCGATTCGCTTAACACAACCATTATCCCTACCCTCAAGGGGCTCGGCAAGAAAAAGGAAAAGGATTCAAGGCTCCATTCCGTATCTCAGTTTGAGGCGTTTTCAACCGCTATTTCGGGAACGGTAGGAACGGGAAATATCGTCGGCGTAATCTCGGCTATTCTCACGGGCGGCCCGGGCGCAGTTTTCTGGATGTGGGTTTCGGCGTTTTTCGGTATGGTTACAAATTATTCCGAAAACGTGCTCGGCTTATATTTCAGGAAAAAGGATAAGTACGGCCATCTCTCGGGCGGCGCGTTTTACTATATAGCTTACGGCCTTAAGTGGAAATGGCTCGGCTATCTTGCGGCAGTGTTCTGCGTTTTTGCGGCAATCGGTATGAGCGGTGTTCAGACAAATAAAATTTCGGGAACGCTTTCAGAGGCGTATGCGAGGATGACCTCAAGCGAAAGCTCGCAGAGCGTAAGGCTCACAGTCGGCGTTATCGTTGCTGTTATAACCGCAATAGTTATCATCGGCGGAATCAAAAGAATCGGCAAGGTGGCTTCAATGCTCGTTCCGTTTATGTCGCTTCTTTTCATAGTTATGGCGCTTATCGCAATAATTATGAACGTTAAAAATATCCCGTCAACCTTCGCTTTAATTTTCTCAAAGGCGTTTAATTTCAAGGCGGCAGGCGGCGGAATCCTCGGCTATTCCTTCGCTCAGGTTATCAAAAAGGGTATGGCGCGCGGCGTTTTCTCTAACGAGGCAGGGCTCGGCTCCTCCGTTATCGCGCACTCCGCTTCCGAAACAAGAGAGCCCGTTAAGCAGGGCCTCTGGGGAGTTTTTGAGGTGTTCTTTGACAGCTTCATCATCTGCACCCTGACGGCGTTTATGTTCCTTACAACCTTTGATTTGACAAAGCTTTCCGCCGATATGGAGGACAGCGTTATGTCAATGAATATGTTCTCAACCAATTTCGGCGCGTTCGGAACGGTTATTTTCTCAATTATCCTTCCGCTCTTCGCGTTTACAACGGTTATCGCCTGGTCATATTACGGCGAGAAGGCTGTTGAATTCTGCTTCAGCTGGCTCAAGGGCGGAAAGCAGAAATACGCCGTAAACGTTTTCAAGGTGGTTTACGTTATTCTGATTGCCGCCTCGGCGACTATTCACAGCGAGCTTATCTGGTCTATTGACGATACGTTTAACGGGCTTATGGCTGTGCCAAACCTTATCTGCGTTGTTGCGCTGAGCGGCCTCGTTGTAAAGATTACAAGGAACTATTTTGACAGAAAAAAGGGCAGGGACGTTGAGCCTATGCTTTCGGCTTATCCCGAAATGAACGAGGAATTCAAGGAGGATATCCTTTCCGAAAACGAGGAAATGCAGTAAAATTACAGATTAAAAGGGCTACTGAAAATTCAGTAGCCCTTGTTTTTTAAAGCATATGCTTAATCGGTGTTATCTCGGGCACGCCTTCAAAGCCGTAAAAGCCTGCCGCGTTTTCACCGAGTAGCCTTGCCTTGTCGCCCTCGCTTATCTCTTTTGATTTTGTTATAAAATCAAAGCTCATTTTGTAGGTTATTTCAACCATGGTCCGCGGGTAATCGCTGCCCCACATAAGCTTGTCAAAGCCGCAGATTTCAGCGGCATCGTTTATTGCTTTGATTGCTGAGGGGTAGGGGTAAAATTCGCTGTTGAAAAGCCAGGTTATGCCTCCGCTTTCAATAAAAACGTTTTTGTTTCTTGCAAGCTTAATCTGCTCCCTCCAGCCGTCGGTTGTCACCATTCCGAAATGCCCGATTGCGATTTTCAAATCAGGCAGCTGCTGAATAATTTCCCTGAGCGATGCGGTCTGCTTATCGCCGTCGGCAAGGTCAATTGAAATAAATTTGCCGTTTTTGTACGCCGTTTCAAAAACCTCAAAGTGCTTTGTCAAATCCTGCTCCCTGAGCTTGCAGGCGCAGAGCTTTATTCCGTCAAACCCGTCAACTCCGTAGCTTTCGCCCTCGTCGTAAAGCGAGCAGATTTTAATGCGCTCGGGGTATTTTTCTTTAACGGAAAGGAGGTAGGAATCCTGCCTGCCGTCCATTACCTCCTGGGTTACAACGGCTCCGCTTACGCAGGCGTAGTCCATATTTGAAACGAGCATTTCGGCGCTGTTTTCACCGTTTAACATATAAGGCGGCATCATCTGGCGGATTTCACCGCCGAAATTGCTTCTGCCGTCAGTCAGCGCAAAAACTCTTCCGTTTTGGTTATAGCCGTCCTGCTTTTTCCATAAATGAGTGTGAGCGTCAATTATAATCATAGCTTGATTTCATCCCCGATTCTAATTAAAAGCTTGTTCAGCGAGCCGTCGTTATTCGCAAGCGCTTTAAACGCCGCCCCTGCTGTTTCAACCGTGTAAACGTCGCTTACCATATTTAGAATATCAACCTGTTTTGAAGCAACAAGGTCAATAAGCGTTTCAAAATCCTTTGTGAAGGCGTTTCTGCTTCCGAAGATATTGAGCTCCTTTTTGAGGATAACCGAGTGAACGAAGGTTGTTTCGCGCTTTCCGTTTCCGATAAGAATTATGTTAGCCCCGTGCGCCGCCTGCTCAATGCAGGAGAGGAAGGTTTCGGGCGCGCCGCACGCCTCAACGCAGACGTCGAAGCCGCAGCCGTTGGTGAACTCCTTGCATTTTTCCTCAAGGCTTTCGGTTTTGCTGTTGATAATCATATCTGCGCCGTAGCCCTTTGCCGCTTCAAGGCGGCTCTCAAGCAAATCCGCAATCGCAACTCTTGCGCCCATTGATTTTGCCCGTATGAGCGCAAACAGACCTATCGGGCCGGCGCCCATAATCAGAAGGTTATCGCCCTTTTTAACCTCGGCTCTTGAGAGCGCGTGCGCGCTGATTGAAAACGGCTCAATGAGGGCGAGCTCCTTTGCGCTGAGCCCCTTGCCGTCAATTATTCTTTCAATCGGCATCGTTATGTATTCCTGAAAGGAGCCGTCGCGCTGAACGCCCATCGTCTGATTATCGTGGCAGGCGTTAACGAGTCCTCTTTTGCAGGCGTAGCACTCCCCGCAGTTGAAATACGGGTTGCAGGTTACAATATCTCCCGCCTTAAAGCCCCTGTCATTTTCGGGTATTTCAACTATCTGAGCCGAAAATTCGTGACCCGGGATTCTCGGATATGTTGTAAACGGCTGGTTGCCTGTGAAGGAGGCAACGTCCGCGCCGCAGATTCCGCAGTAAAGCACTCTGAGCAGCGCCTCGCCTTCCCTGCAAACGGGTTTTTCTTTGTCAATTATACCGATTTCAAACGGTTTAGTTATCTGAATTGCTTTCATTTTTATTCCTCACTGATATAGTTTTTGTTCCAGATTACCGCAGTTTTGAGCGGAGCGCCCTTTGAATAAATTTTATTAACGTATGCGTCCATCGGGTCGCTTGTGAATTCATTTTTGTCAATAAGCTCAACAAGCTCGTCAAAATGGCTTTCGGCTAAAATTTCAATTGCCTCCTCCATATGCTTTTGAGTAAAGTTTATTGAGGAGAGGATTACGTGGTTTTTAAAGCCGAAGGGCATTGTGTCAAACGTGATTTTCGGGCCGAGCGAAAAGCTGTCGTAAATTCCGTTGCAGCCGAGCACGCCGTAATCAAACGCAATCCTGCTTTCAATTTCCGTTCCGCTTGTGCCAACAAAAACGGAGCACGCGCCGCCGAGGCGGTCTTTTATTCTCTCTGCCGTTTCCTCCTCTGAAAGCCCGAAGGAGCAAAGATAATCCGCGCCGATGTATTTTTTAACAAACTGAACCTTTTCTGAGCTTTCGTCGCTTCTTGCAATGAAAAGAATTTCAGCCTCGGGGTGATTTCTTCTTATCCGGTCTCCTATGAAAAGTCCCGTAGTACCGAGCCCGAAGATTACCGTTTTATCAAAGGTCTCCTCCTCGGCAATTTTTAACGCTTCGTCTGCTGAGCATTTTTCCCTCGCCATAATAACTCTGAAATTCTGCGCCGAGCCGATGTCGCACATTCTTTCGTGCTGAAAAATCGCACAGGCGTAAGGGTCGCTGAAAACAAGCCTTTTTGCAAGAGTTAGCGGGAGCTTAGTTAGTCCCTCATATTTTTCGGGGAGGTGAAGCAGCATATCGTGGTTGAAATAGTTTCTGTCGCTGAAAAGCCCGTCCGCTCTGTCGCAGCCGTATTCAAAATAGCTTTCGTCCTCGGTGAATCTCGTCGGGTCAAAGCTGTCTCCGCCGCGGATAAGAACAATCGCAAAGCGGTTTTCGCCGGGTACCCAGACAACGCCCTCGTGGCCGTTAATCAGCCTGCTTTCGCCCTCTGGGAATTTTTCACTGAGCGCGCCCTTCGTCCCCATTTTCATAAGCTCAAAATCCGTTCCGCAAAAGCCGCAGAAAACGGGGAGCGCCTCAACTCCCTCTTTAAGCTCCTCGCCGCGAAGCCTCTGCCGCGGGGGATTGATTAAGTTTATTTCGCCGTATCTCAGCGGCTCTTTTTCATCGTTAACAAAATAGGTTGCATTTGTTTTCATAGCGTTACCTCTTATAAATAAATAGTTTCAAACTATTTTGCAAAAAAACGGAAAAGTCTTTCGGTGTAATCGGGAGCAGTGTCATAAGCCGCGTGGCCGAAGCCTGAGTAAAGGTAGCTTTCAGCGTTTGGGTTATCCTTTAAAAGCTCTGCAATTTCGCTTGTTGCCTCGCCGCCGAGAACTCTGTCCTCGCTGTCGCCGACGGCGAGCACGGGGCAGGTGATTTTCTTAAGCCTGTTTGTTTCGTCAAAGCCCTGAGCCGCCATTGCAAGAATAACGAAACGCTCAAGCTCCGATTCGGTAACGGTTTTTGCCATCTGAATAAAGGTATCCCTGAAGCTTGCGAAAACCTCGGGCGGGTAAACGTATTCGCCAAAGGAAAGGTAAAGCGCCTCGGCGTTACCCTCCTTTGCAAGGTCAATCCATTTTTCAACTATCTTTGCTCTCTCTCCGTTTACTCTGCAGGCGGTTGAGCCGAGAGCGAGCGCGCCGACAAGCTCAGGATGCTCTGCTGCAATTATCATCGCCATCATCCCGCCCTGCGAAGCGCCGAAAAGGCAGACCTCGTCAAGCCCGAGCGCCTCCATTGCCTGCGCTGTGTCCTCAGCCATATCAAAAACCGAATAGCTTTCGGGAATTTCGCCTGCGCGGTCAAAAAGATAAACCGTAAAATCATCTTTGAAAAGTTTGTAGTGCTCCTCAATCGCGGCAGCAGCGGGGATAACGCTCTGAACGCTGAGCCCCGGGAGGATAACGAATATCCTGTCTCCGCTTCCGAATTTAACGTATTCAATTTCACGATTGTTTACTCTTACTTTTCCGCTCATAACTTTTCTCCCTGTTTTTTAATCATAAATATATTAACATACTGAGCTTTATATTGCAATTATCATATGACAAAAAGCAAGCCGTTTGGCTTGCTCTTGTTATCAGTAGCCGAACACTGCTTCGGCTTTTTCCATATTCATTCTTATTTCAACCTCAAACGGGCATCTCGTTTCGCACGCTCCGCATTTTATGCATTCGCCCGCGTGGTGTGACAGCGCTTTGTAATGCTCCCTTACCGTTTCAGGTAGCTCGCTTCCCGCCGTTGCAAGGTTGAGGAATTTTGTAACGTCCGCAACGCTTATTTCAACGGGGCAGGGAGCGCAGTGGCTGCAGTACATACAGTGCCCGCTCCAGCTTATTTTCGGGAAGGAGGACAGCGCCGCGGCGTAATCCTTTTCCTCCTCGGCTGCCGTTTCGTATTTCAGGGAGGCGTTAAGCTGCTCAACGCTGTGAGCTCCTGCAAGAACGCAGGCAACCGCAGGGCGGGTGAGCGCGTAATGAATGCATTGCTCCGCCGTAAGCGCTACCCCTGCGGGAGAGAGCTCCGCGCTGAGTAAATCGCCGCCCGCAAAGCATTTCATAACCGTTATTCCAACCCCCGTGCTCTGGCAAAGCTCGTAAAGCCTCTGCCTGTCAGGGTCCATATTTTCATAAGTGTTGGTATATGTTTCGTCAGCCCATAAATCCTCCACGTTTTCGCTCGGCGGCTGAAGGTCGTAAACGGGGTTAACACTGAACATCAGCACCTCAATATCTCCCGTTTTAACTGCCTCAATTGCTACAAGCGGATTGTGCGAGCTCAGCCCGATGTGGCGGATTTTGCCCTGCGCCTTAAGCTCCTTTGCGTAGTCGAGAATTCCGTTGTCAATTATTTTCTGCCAGTCGCTCAGAGAATCGCAGTAATGAATCATACCAACGTCTATGTAATCAGTCTGAAAAAGCCTTAGGCTCTCTTCAAAGCCTTTCTTTACCTCGTCAAGGTTTCTTGTTCTGAGATACTGATTATTCTTCCAAACCGAGCAGATGTGAGATTGAATATAAAACTTTTCGCGCCTGCCGCTGAGCGCCTTGCCTATCGCTGCTCTCATCTCAGGGTCTGAAGCATAAACGTCAAAATAATTTACGCCCGCCTTCTCTGCTTCGTCAAGCAGCGCGTATGTCATTTCGTAATTATTTTCGGCAAAGCCCTCGCAGCCAAGCCCTATTTCGCTGACTGAAAGCCCCGTGCTTCCAAGCTGTCTGTAATTCATATTTTCCCCTTAGTAATTCAGCGAGCCGAGTCGTTTATCAAGACAATTGTCAGTATTGTCGCCCTCCCGCTTTTGTAATTATAAAGTAACTCCGTTTTTGAAAATTGCAATTTCCCTGAAGCCGTTTATTTCGTTTTTCGTTTCTTTTCCGTTTACTGTTTCAACAATCAGGCTTAATAATTCGCCGTCCGTCTGCGATTGCGAATCAAAGTCAATCCAGCCTCTTTTCTTTTCTGCAAGGGCGGAATTTGTTGCAATTTTAACAGTCGGCACGGGTGCGCCGAGCGGCGTTCCTCTTCCCGTTGTAAAAAGAATGATGTTGCAGGAGGCGGCGGTAAGATTAGTTATTGCAACTATGTCGTTTCCCGGGCCCGAAAGAAGGCTCAGCCCGCTCTCCTTAACCGCTTCACCGATTCCGAGAACGCCCGAAATCTCAGCCGTTCCGCCCTTCTGAACGCAGCCGAGCGATTTTTCCTCAAGCGTTGTTATTCCGCCCTCCCTGTTGCCCGGGGAGGGGTTTTCGCTGATTGGCTGGTTGTATGAGATATAATAATCCTTAAAGCCGTTTATCATATCGACTGCTTTATCAAATATCTCCTTCGTTTTGCAGCGGTTAAGCAGAAGCTGCTCCGCGCCGAACATCTCGGGAACCTCGGTCAAAACGCAGGAGGCGCCCATTGAAACAAGCCTGTCGCACAGCCTGCCAACCTGCGGGTTAGCGGTTATGCCAGAAAGTCCGTCGCTTCCGCCGCATTTGAGCCCTATAGCAAGCCTTGAAATCGGCACAGCCTCGCGCTTGTCAGCCGCAGCGTTTTTCCTGAGGGCGTTCACAATTTTTATACCCTCTGAAATTTCATCCTCGCAGTCCTGCGCGTTGAGGAACTTAACTCTTTTTTCGTCATAATCACCGAGCACGCCTTTGAGCTCTGAAATATTATTGTTTTCGCAACCGAGCCCGAGCACAAGCACGCCGCCTGCGTTAGGGTGCTTAATCAGCGCGCAGAGCGTTTTTTGCGTAAAAAGCAAATCGTCGCCGAGCTGCGAGCAGCCATAAGGGTGAGCAAAGCAGAACGCGCCCGTCTCGTTTGCTATTTTTTCAGCGATTTTATTAACGCAGCCTACTGTAGGAATAATCCATACATCGTTTCTTATTCCGATTCTTCCGTTGTCTCTGACATATGCCGAAACCGTTATCGGCTCAGCCTTTTCGGCGCTTTTGCCTGACGGATTATATGAATATTCCTGTTTCGCGCAAAGCGCAGTTTTTAAGTTGTGGGAGTGAATATGCTCTCCCTTTTTTATGTCGCTTGTTGCAACGCCGACAGGGAAGCCGTATTTAATTACAGCCTCTCCCTTTTTAATATCCCGCCTTGCGTATTTGTGGCCGTTTTCAAGGTTAATTTCGGCGTTATCGTCAGGGTGAATTACAAAGTTGCCCATTTTACAGCCTCTCTGATTTTTCCGTTTTCAATCATTTCATATGCTTTTTCAAACTCGCTTTTCATCGGTGTTATGTCGTATCCGAAAAGCGGGCTGCTTATAATTTCTTCAAGGTTGCTTTCCCTGATGAAGGAAATGTTCTTTTCCCCGTCGCTCGGGTCGTAGCTTTTATAGTAGTAAATCAGCGCCGCAAGCGAAACCGCAACAACTCTCGGATATGCGCCGAAGCGGCTTTTGTATTCCTCAGCCGCGGCAAGCACGCGCACGGAAAACTTGCTTACGGAATTCAGCGCAATTGATTTGAGCTGATGCTTTATAAAAGGATTTTTAAAGCGCTCAAGAACAGCCTCGGCAAAGGCTTTGTTCTCCTTGCTGTGGCTTAGGGTCGGCAAGGCGCAGTCATAAAGATAGTGCTTTAAAAACGGGAAAATTTCCGAATCGCTCATACATTCGCCAACCGTTTCAAGCCCCGAGAGCAGGGCGGGAAAAACGGTTACCGTGTGCGCTCCGTTCAAAAGCGTTACCTTCATTTTTTTGAGCGGCTTTATATCGTTTGTCCAGATAACGTTGAAGCCCGCTTTTTTCAGCGGAAGCTCGCTTTCAAAATCGCCCTCAATCGCCCAGAGATGGTATGGCTCCGCCGTATCAAGAAGTGCGTCGCCACTGCAGATTTCGTCAGCCTCCTCCTTCGGGAAGCCTGTAACAATCCTGTCAACCAGTGTGTTGCAGAAGGCGTTTTCATTTTCAATCCATTTTGCAAAGCCACCCTCAAGCTCCCAGTCCCGCGCGTGCTTTAAAACGTATGCCTTAAGCTTGTCGGCGTTACTGTCAATAAGCTCGCACGGCAGGATAACAAAGCCTCCGAGCCCCGCCTTGTATCTTTCAAAAAGAAGCTGAGTAAGCTTAGCGGGGAAGGATAGAGCAGGCCTGTCCTCAAACGAGCAGCCCGCGTTATATTCAATTCCCGCCTCCGTTGTGTTTGAAATAATGAAGCGGAAATCGGGGCTGTGAGCAAGGCTGAGGTAATCCTCAAATTCCTCATAAGGGTTAATGCAGCGGCTTATGCAGCTTATTTCCCTGAGGCTGTTTACCTCTTCTCCGCCTGAAATCCCGCGTGTAACAAGGTGGTAGCGGCAATTTTGCTTTCTGAATTTGTCAAGATTTCCTCTCGGGGTAGGCTTAACAATAACAGCCCTGCCGTCGTAAAATCCTTTTTTATTTAAATCGTCAAGAAAATAATCTGCAAAGGCTCTTAAAAAGTTGCCTTCGCCAAACTGAATAACGGTTTCCTTCATATCTGTTTTCCTTTCGGTTTCTATGCTTATTATACAAAAAACGCTCAATACAATCAATATGTATTGAGCGAGTTATTAATCTTATTTTGAAACGAAAAGAGTCAGAGTTACGTCTTTGTTTTTAAGAAGCGCCTCAAGCTCGGCCTGCTTCAGACCTTTGATTTTGCCGAGCCTTGTATAGCTCCAGGAATTTGAGCCGTAAAAAATGACTATCTTGTCTCCGGAATATAAAACGATGTCGCCCGCTTCAGTGGTGGTCTGCTTATCGTTTGACGGAAGGGAGCTTCCAATTTCGCCAACCTGCTCAAACCCGCCGTAGCCTGACATATTTATGCTCATCCCGCCGTCAGAAGCAAGCTCCCTGAGGGCGGACACGCTTTCGTTATCCTCCCATTCTGTTTCAATTTCTGTGTCTCCGATTTTAAGCTTAAGTTCAGTCATTTCCTTATTCTCCGTAATTTCAGAAGTTTCGCTGACAGAGGTTGTGCTGTCAGCAGTCGTTTCCGTTTTGCTGCCGTCCTCTTTTGCGCTGCACGAAGCGAAGCATAGCGCCAAAAGAGCAATCAGCGCAACAACCTGTGCGTTTCTCATACAAGGTATTCTCCGAAGAATTCTTCAAGCTTATCAAACGGAATTGCGTTGCTGCTTCCGCCGTCGTATAAATCGGTGTGAACAGCGCCTTCAATAACAAGAAGCTCTTTATTATCTGAATATTTATTTCCGTTAATCATATTTTCATATGCGTCCTTGCCGAAATAGAAGGAATGCGCCTTGTCTCCGTGCATAACGAGGACTGCGCTTCTGATTTCGTTGCTGTACTGTAAAATAGGCTGATTGATAAAGGATTCACAGCCGATAACGTTCCAGCCGCCGTTTGAATTGAGTGAACGCTTGTGGTAGCCGCGTTCGGTCTTGTAGTAATCGTAGTAATCCTTAACGAAGAAGGGCGCATCCTTGGGAAGCGGGTCAACAACTCCTCCGCCGAGCTTGTATTCGCCGTTTCTCAAATCCTCAAGCCTCTGGGCGCACATCGCTTTTTTAGCTTCGTAACGCGCTTCCTCGCTGTCTGCGCTGTCAAAATAACCCTTTGCGTTGACTCTTGTCATATCGTACATCGTTGAGGCAACGGTTGCCTTGATTCTTGTGTCAAGCGCCGCGGCATTTATTGCCATTCCGCCCCAGCCGCAGATTCCGATAATGCCGATTCTGTTTTCGTCAACCCTGTCGTTGAGCGAAAGAAAATCAACCGCAGCCATAAAGTCCTCGGTGTTGATATCGGGAGACGCCATATATCTTACGTTACCGCCGCTCTCGCCTGTAAACGACGGGTCAAATGCGATTGTGAGGAAACCGCGCTCAGCCATATTCTGAGCGTAAAGACCCGAGCACTGTTCCTTGACTGCGCCGAAGGGACCGCACACTGCAATTGCGGGGAGCTTGCCCTCTTTATCCTTAGGAACGTACATATCCGCAGCGAGAGTTATTCCGTAGCGGTTGATGAAGGTTACCTTTGAATGCTCAACCTTGTCGCTTTTCGGAAATGTTTTGTCCCACTGTGCCGTAAGCTTTAAATCTTCTTTTTTCATAATCTGCCTCCGTAGTTAAAAATGATAATGCTATTTTATCATATTGTAATTGGTTTTGCAAATTGTTATAATATGCTTGGTGATGAAAATGAAAATTAACAGAGAAATCGCGCTTGAGGGCGCAGTGTTAAAGGCTGTATCGCCGCTGCCAAGTGAAAGGGTACAGCGTTTAATCGGTCCGCTTTCAACTAAGGCTATGAGCCTCTGGCGGCTTAAGCGGCTGAACTGCAAAAAGGAAAAAATAACCCGCAAGGACGGCAGTGCGTTTCGCGTTTGCATTTTCAGAGGCAAGAAAGCGGAGGGGAAAACGGTCGGCGTTCTCTGGCTTCACGGCGGCGGCTACGCAATCGCGGGGCCCGAGATGGTCTGCCTGTCCTTTCCGAGGCATTTAATCAATAACTGCAACTGCGTTGTTGTTGCGCCTGATTACACGCTTTCAACAATCAAGCCTTATCCTGCCGCGCTTGAGGACGCGTATCTGACTCTTGAATGGCTTAAGGAAAACAGAGAGCGCCTCGGCATTGATTATGAAAAAATCGCAGTAGGCGGGGAGAGCGCCGGCGGAGGCCTGACGGCTGCTCTTTGCCTTTATGCAAGGGATAAGGGCGATGGCTGCATAGGCTTTCAGATGCCGCTTTACCCGATGCTTGACGACAGAGTAACCGAAACCTCGTATAACAACACAGCTCCCGTCTGGAACACAAAGGCGAATAAAGCCGCGTGGCGGATTTATCTCGGCGACAGCGTTATGAATAATTCCGCACCGAAATATGCCGCCCCTGCAAGGGAAACGGATTTTTCACACCTTCCTCCCGCCGTTTCAGTAATCGGAACAGCCGAGCCGTTTTACGCCGAAACCAAGGCGTTTTTTGAAAGGCTCGGGGAGCAGGGCACAGAAGCGCAGCTCAGAGAGTTTGAGGGTGCGTATCACGCGTTTGATATGCTCGCGCCCTATGCAAAAATAAGCAGGGAGGCAAACGCTTTTCTGCTTGAAAAATACGAAGAATTTTCAGAAAAATATATAAAATAAAACCAATGCGCCAAGGAAAGCCTCGGCGCATTTTTCTTATCTGCATAAAATTATATTCAGCTTTTCAGCATCTCCGTAAATTCTGTAATCTGTGATTTTGCCGTTTTTCCATTCAATGTCAGCAGTAACTCCGCCCCTTGCGGCAATGCCCTTTATTCTGCCGCTTTGCCACTTATCGGGAAGGGCGGGGAGAAGGTAAACGCTTTCTCCGTCAGACTGCAGCAGCATTTCGCACATACCGCTTAAAACGCCGAAATTTCCGTCAATCTGAAACGGCGGGTGAGCGTCAAAAAGATTTGCATAAACGCCGCCGTGGTGGTGCTTTGCGTTCTTCGGGGTAACGAGCCTGAGCAGGTTGTCAACAAGGCTCAGCGCGCGGTTGCCGTCAAGCAGCCTTGCCCAAAAGTTAACCTTCCACGCGAGGCTCCAGCCCGTTCCGTCGTCTCCTCTTAGCTCAAGCGTTTTTCTGCACGCCTCAAAAAGCTCCGCGTCATCCTTAGTTATCAGCCCCGCGGGGTGAAGCGCGTAGAGATGGGATACGTGGCGGTGGTGAGGCTCTGTTTCCTTAAGCTCCTCGTTCCATTCAAGAATCGCGCCGTTTTTGCCGATTTCAAGCGGCTTTATGCGTTTGATGCTCTCGCAGATGTCGCTGTAAAAAGCGTCGTTTATTCCAAGCGCTTCGCAGCTTTTTTTGCAGTTCATAAAAAGGTCAAGCACAATGCTGTTCATCATCGCCGTGCTCTTAGCAACTGAGGAGGCTGAAAGCCCTGAAACAAACTTGTTTTCGGGCGAGGTGGCGGGGCAGATGATAAGGCTCTTGTCAACGTCCTCAATGAGCGTGTCAAGGTAAAACTCAGCCGCCTTTTTCATAATCGGAAAGGCTGTTTCCCTGAGATATTCCCTGTCAAGCGTGTATTCGTAAATTTCAAAAAGTGCTCTGCAAAGCCAGCCTGAGCCGCCCTGCCAGTATGCCCAGCTTGCGCTTCCCTGTACGGGAGCGCAGTGTCCCCATATATCCGTGTTGTGGTGAACAACGAAGCCGCGCGCGTTGTAAAACGCCTTCGCAGTTGCCTTGCCCGCAATACAAAGCCCCTTCATAAGCTCAACGTAGGGCTGCATAAGCTCCCTCATATTGCAGGGAAGAACGCCCCAGTAGTTCATTTCCGTGTTGATGTTCACTGTGTAATTTGAATTCCAGGGCGGCTTTATGCTGTTGCTCCATATGCCCTGCAGGTTGGTTGCAAGGCTGCCCTCGCGCGAGGAGGCAATCAGCAGGTAACGCCCGTAATTGAACAGCAGAGCATAAAGGCTCAAATCGCTTTTATTCTCGCTGAAGCGCTCTATCCTTTCGTCAGTCGGAGCGGGAGCGCCGCCGGCGGTTTCAAGCTCAAGGCTTACTCTGTTATAAAGCACGGTGTAATCCGCGATATGCCTTTCAAGCAGCCTGTCAAAGCCGAGAGCCATCGCGCTCTTTACCGTTTCAAGGCAGGCGTTTTTATATTCTCTGCCCTCGGTTGCGGGGCGCTTGTCAAAGCCGTTGTAGCTTGTTTTAACCGTGAAATAAATAACTGCGTATGTTGCGCCTTCAACGGAAAGCGCAGCGCCGTTTTCGGTAACCTTTCCGTCTGTTTCAATGCTCAGCGCACCGCGGAATAAAACGCCCTTCTCCTCAGCCTTGTCTGAATAAATCAGGCTGTTGCAGGGATATTTCGGGCTTTTTGTGTCTGCGTCCGACGGGCATTCGCCGTCGGTGATAATCATATTGCTTTCAGCCCTGATATCCGATTTGAGCGGGCAGGTGATTTCAGCAGAAAATGAAAACTTTTCCCCGTTTTCGCTCTCCGTTTTATATGCGAGAACGCCGTCGGGCTTTGAGATAAAGGCAGTTTTTATAAATCTAACCGAATCTGCCTCAAAAGAATTTGAAAGAACGGCGTTTCTTAAATCAAGCGTGCGCTCATAGCTTTTATATTTATCTGCAGAAAAGGTGAGCTTTATATCTCCGAAGGGCATATACGCCTGGCTCCAGCAGGTGAAGAAATTCTTTTCAAGCTCCTTTTCGGCGCTTTTGTATTTACCGCTCAGGGCGAGCTGCTGCGCCTTTTTATACGCCTCAAACGCGCCGTCTCTTGTTACGTCGGCAGGGTGCCCCGTCCAGAGAGTGTCATGGTTAACGGAGATTAAATCCTCCCCAACCGTGCTGTAAAGCATTGCCCCGAGCGAGCCGTTACCGAGCGGAAGCGCCTCCTCCCATATATCCGCAGGAGCAGTGTAGTATAACATATCAGTGCTGCTGTAATTCTTTATCATATCATATCACCAAAGCTCTTATTTTTATGCTTTAATAATATCATAGAACTGCGTTTATGGCAATATAATAAAGTGTATATATAATTTATATTGCATTATTGAAAATCGCTGTTATAATAACATTTAAGGGAATAAGAAATAATATGAAACGGGACAGAAAAATGGAATTAAACAAACTGGAAATAGGGCAGTCGGCTGTTATAGAGGCTGTCGGCGGAGAGGGCGCCTTAAGGCAGCACTTTCTCGATATGGGCGTTATCCCCGGGGCGGAAATAACGCTTGTTAAATACGCCCCGATGGGCGACCCCGCTGAGTACAGGATTCACGGCTATGAGCTGACTCTGCGTATGGCGGACGCCGAAAAAATTAAGATTAAAAAAACAGCTTCTCATAAAACAGAAAACGCTGAAAGCAGGCTGTATTCCGCAAAGGAGCACCCGGGTCTCGGCGAGGGCGGAAAGTATCACGACAGGGCGAGCGAGCACCCGCTCCCCGACGGCAAAACGCTTACCTTTGCGCTCGCGGGAAACCAGAACAGCGGCAAGACCACTCTTTTTAACCGCCTCACGGGCTCAAATCAGCATGTCGGAAATTTCCCCGGCGTTACCGTTGACAGAAAAAGCGGCGCAATAAAGGGCGAGCCTGACACTGAGATAGTTGACCTTCCGGGAATCTATTCGCTTTCACCGTACACAAGCGAGGAGATTGTTTCAAGGGGCTATATCCTCTCCGAAAAGCCGACGGGAATTATCAACATCGTTGACGCAACGAGCATTGAAAGAAGCCTTTATCTTACAATGCAGCTTATGGAGCTTGAAACGCCAACCGTCCTTGCGCTGAATATGATGGACGAGGTCAGGGGAAACGGCGGCTCAATCCGCATTAACGAGATGGAGGAAATCCTCGGAATCCCCGTTGTTGCAATATCTGCGGCGAAAAACGAGGGTATTGAGGAGCTCGTCAGCCACGCCGTTCATATTGCAAAATATCAGGAAAAGCCGCTGAGAAACGATTTTTGCGACGTTAACGAGCACGGCGGCGCCGTCCACAGATGCCTTCACGGAATTATGCATCTTATTGAGGACCACGCAAAGGCGGCTGAAATTCCGCTTCGCTTCGCCGCAACAAAGCTTGTTGAGGGCGATGAAAGAGTCAGGCAGGCGCTTAAGCTTGATGAAAACGAGGCTGAGTTCGTTGAGCATATCATAAAGCAGATGGAGGAGGAGAGAGGGCTTGACCGCTCCGCCGCTATCGCAGATATGCGATTTTCGTTTATTAAAAAGCTGACCGCGCAGTGCGTTGTTAAACCAAAGGACAGCAAGGAGCGCGCACGAAGCGAAAAAATTGACAGAATTCTTACGGGAAAATTTACTGCAATTCCGTCCTTCGCGGTTATTATTGCGCTGATTTTCTGGCTGACCTTCGGCGTTATCGGAAAGCTGCTTCAGGAGTTGCTTGAAAAGGGAATAGACTCGCTTACTGTTATTGTTGATAATATTCTCACGGCGTGGAACACAAACGAGGTTGTTCACTCGCTTATTATAGATGGTATATTCAACGGAGTCGGCAGCGTGCTCAGCTTCCTTCCGATAATCGTAACGCTGTTTTTCTTCCTCTCACTGCTTGAGGATACGGGCTATATGGCGCGCGTTGCGTTTGTTATGGACAAGCTGCTGAGAAGGCTCGGGCTTTCGGGCAGGAGCATCGTTCCTATGCTTATCGGCTTCGGCTGCTCCGTCCCGGGTGTTATGAGCTGCAGAACTCTGCCCTCCGAAAGGGACAGAAAGATGACTATTATGCTCATTCCGTTTATGAGCTGCACCGCGAAGCTGCCGATTTACGGGCTGTTTTCAGCCGCATTTTTCCCCGATTACGCCGCGCTTGTTATGATTGCGCTGTATTTTATCGGAATTTTCGTCGGAATCCTGACGGCGCTCGTTTCAAAAAACACCTCGTTCAGGGGCGAGGCTGTTCCGTTTGTTATGGAGCTGCCGAATTACAGAATGCCGAGCGCAAAAAACATCCTGCAGCTTCTGTGGGAAAAATCAAAGGATTTCATAACAAGAGCGTTCACAGTTATTTTCATTGCAACAATCGTTATCTGGTTTCTAAGAACGTTTAATTTCCACCTTGAAATGGTTGAGGATTCAAAGGAGAGCATCCTCGCCGTTATAGCGGGGCGGATAACCCCGATTTTCGCGCCGCTCGGCTTTGCGGACTGGAGGATGACAACCTCGCTGATAACAGGCTTCCTCGCAAAGGAAAGCGTTGTTTCAACGCTGTCAATCCTCTTCGGAAACACAGCGGGCATAACAGGCGCGCTGACTGTCAGCTCAGCCGCGTCCTTCCTCGTTTTCTGCCTGCTTTACACTCCCTGCGTTGCAACTGTTGCCTCTGTTAAAAGGGAGCTCGGGCGCAAGTGGGCTGCAGGAGTTGTTTTGCTTCAGTGCGGTATAGCGTGGCTATGCTCGGGAGCTACATACCTGATTTTCTCACTTATAATGAAATAATTAAAAGAGCAATCTCGCTGAGATTGCTCTTCGTTTTTGCTTTTATTTTCCGTCGGGGAAGCTTGTAAACGAGCCTCTTTCGTATTCGGGAAGCCCGTATTTTTCCTTTCCGTCGGCAATCGCCTTCATCAGGAAGGCCATATTCCTTGCGAGGTTTCGCATCGTCTGAAGCCCCTCAAGGTCTTTTTTTACATCCTCGGCGGTGAAGCCGTGCACCTGGTTCCAGTAGGTTGACGAGGCAACGGGCATTGCAGAAATAGTAAAATACTTATTCAAAACGTCAAACGAGGCCGTGTTGCCGCCCCTTCTGCAGGATACCACTGCCGCGCCGACCTTCATATGCTTTGAAAACGGGGTGCTGTAAAAAAGCCTGTCAAGAAAGGCAAGGAGCGTTCCGTTTGGTGAGCCGTAGTAAACGGGCGAGCCGATAACAAGCCCGTCTGCCTCCTCAAATTTCGGAGCAATTTCGTTTACCAAATCGTCGAAAACGCACTTTTTGTTTTTTGCGCAGGTGTTGCAGGAAATGCAGCCTCTTATGTCCTTGTTTCCGACGTTGATAATTTCCGTTTCAATTCCTTCACTTTTAAAAACACTTGCCATTTCGCTGAGTGCGGTTGCCGTGCAGCCGTTTGCCTTCGGGCTTCCGTTAATAATTAAAACCTTCATAATTTCTCCTTTAATCCTGAATTTCCGTTGCGAGTGAATTGTCGCCCTTTTCGGCAAACCAGTCCGCAAAAACGGTGAAAACCGCCCTTGACCATTCGGCGCGCGGGTCGTTATTCTCTGTAAATTTCAGGCTCTCACCCGATTCATAGTTAACCTCAAGTGAGCATTCCTGAAATTCGGGAGGAAGCCCCGCGGTTACTCTGTAAATTCCGTTTTTGTCCGCCAGGCTGTGCTCGTCAATAACCGTCTGCAGGGCGGCGAGCAGCTTTTCGTCAGCAGGGAAGCTGATTTTGCTTTCCGCTTCCGTTGCAGTAAGCTTGCCGCCGATTTCCTTAATTTCAAAGGTATATGCGCGGTGAGCGCCTTCGCTGAGCCAGGAATCCTGCGGGTAAAAGGTAACGCTGAAATCCTTAATGTCCTTTGATTGGATAACCTTCGGCGCGTTATAATCCGTCTTATCAATTACTCCGCCCGAAACGGGAGGATTTTCGTTGTTCTTTTTGCAGCCCCATAAGCTGAATATTGAAAGCATACAAAGCACCACCAGAATAATAGCTTTAATTCTTTTCATATTATCACCGCCCTGATTATATCATACCCGTAAAAAAATGTACAGAAATAAAAATTTTGAAAAATTTGTTATTTTTTTAACAATTATTTAATGTTTTGTGTTATAATAGACTTATCAAACAAAATTGGAGGTTTATTATGGCTAACAGAATTATCTTAAACACAGTATCATTCCACGGAAAAGGAGCAATCAACGAGATTGTTCCAATCGCTCAGGCAAAGGGCTATAAGCACGTTTTTGTCTGCTCCGACCCTGACCTTATCAGGTTCGGCGTTACAGCTAAGGTAACGGACCTTCTTGACGGGGCAAAAATCCCTTATACGGTTTATTCGGGAATCAAGCCGAATCCGACCATTGAAAACGTTAAGGACGGCGTTGATGCGTTCAAGGCTTGCGGCGCGGATTCAATCATCACAATCGGCGGCGGCTCCTCAATGGATACTGCAAAGGCAATCGGCATTATTATCACAAACCCCGAATTTGCCGACGTTCGTTCGCTTGAGGGCGTTGCTCCTACAAAGAACCACGCAGTTCCCACAATCGCAGTTCCTACCACGGCGGGAACAGCAGCTGAGGTAACAATCAACTACGTTATCACAGATGTTGAAAAGGAAAGAAAGTTCGTTTGCGTTGATGAAAACGATATTCCTGAGTATGCAATAGTTGACCCTGATATGATGTCCTCAATGCCGAAGGGCTTAACAGCCGCAACGGGTATGGACGCGCTCACTCACGCAATTGAGGGCTACACAACAAAGGCTGCATGGGAAATGACTGATATGTTCCATCTTGAAGCAATCAAGCTTATCTCAAAGCACCTTCGCGGAGCTGTTGAAAACAAGCCTGAGGACAGAGAGGGAATGGCTCTTGCTCAGTACGTTGCAGGTATGGGCTTTTCAAACGTAGGTCTCGGAATTGCTCACTCAATCGCCCACACCCTCGGCGCTCATTATGACACGCCTCACGGTGTTGCCTGCGCTATGATGCTTCCTATCGTTATGGAATATAATCAGGAATACACAGGCGAAAAGTACAGAGAAATCGCACGCGCTATGGGCGTTGAAGGCGTTGATTCAATGTCTCAGGAGGAATACAGAAAAGCCGCTGTTGAGGCTGTTAAAAAGCTTTCAGCCGATGTAGGAATCCCTGCAACAAACGACAAGGTTAAGGAAGAGGACCTCGACGTTCTTGCAGCAGACGCGTTTGCAGACGCTTGCTGCCCGGGCAACCCGAGAGATACAAACGTTGAAGACCTTAAGGCTCTTTACAGAAAGATTATGGCATAAAGAGATAGTATAGTATAATTAAAAGCGTTACGGTTATTCCGTAACGCTTTTTGCTTTATTTTTCTCTTTTGCCCTTCGGGTGAAGCGGGGTTGAAAGGTAATCGCAGCCGCCGTTTATGAAAATGATGAATATAAGAAGATGAACGGCGCCGATTATGAATAAGCTCCACCATAATTTGTGAACAATAAAGCCGTCAAGCGTAACGCACATCATCCATAAGCCAAGCTTGAGCCCCCAAAAGCCTCTGTAATATTCGGGGAAGATTAATTTCTTCACCACGCTGTACGCCTGCGAGCCGAACACAAGCCCGAAAACAATCGCTAAAAATAACATATCCATCACCTCTTGTACTCATTGTACAAAAGATGATGGACACATATTGGGCTTTTATTAAATGTTAATTATTATCATCGGAGTGTTTTTCATTAAACTCCATAATCAAAGCTGAAATCTTTTCAAAACGCTTAGTTTTCTCGTAGGTGTCAAGCTCGTCAATTTCATCATAAACATCCATAATATCAAGCCTGCTGTATTCAAGCATAATCGGCAACAGCTCATAAAATACAACGATGGCATTTTGATTATCCCCGTTCAGCGTTTCCCAGCTGTCCTCCTGTGCGGAAGCGATTTTGTCGCACACATTCAGAAATACCTCAACACTCTCCTGAAAAGATATCCACCTATAAACAGCAGTGTCAACCTCAAAAGCCAGGTCTCTGTCGTTGTGCTTTTGGGCTTTGAATTCAAGCCAGTCAAAATCAATTTTATTTAGGCGTTCTCTGTTAACCTGCTCAATAAATTCCTTTTCGATTACGTCAACCGTAATGACCGACTTTACGTCCTCGGGGATATCCCGCACGCCCTCAAGCTGCTTTAAGGTGCGGTAGCAGTAAAAAAGTATGAGCTGTATAAGCTTATCAACCGATGTCATTTGCGCGGCACTCGTGAAATAATCAAAAAGTGTGCTTGGGTCATTATCGTACGTCAGTTTCTTTGACGTTTTCTTACCCGCATTTTTCAAATCATTTAAAAATCCCATATTAATTCCAATAGCCTTTCTGCCCACAAATAAATAATATTAATAAACCTCACATTATACTAACCTTGTAGGGCAGACAAGGCGTATAATGGGAATTCTGCCATCGCTCGTTGTCGCTTAGCGACAAACTGAGCGGGCAATATAATCGGTTATAGTGTGATTTTTCACACTATACTCCTTATTACATATTTAAAATGTTTAATCGATCACAAGCTTTACAACGTCATCTTTAAATGAAGCCTTTTTCGTCTTCTGCCGTAGCTTCAGCTTCTTTCGGATTTGGAGCAGGCTCGTTAAATTTGTTAATTGATTTTTTGATGCATTTTACAACAGCTCTTGTACATTGCTCGTTCATAATTGATTCGTATTTGAACTCCGTGCCGTCGGTAACCTTAAATACAATGTAACGGTTAGTTGTTGTTGAATTTTTATTTCGAGTAACCTTTTCCTTATATTCAACAGAGGTGATAGCACTGTATTTTAAGAAAAATGGCTTGCCGAAAGCTTCTCTGTAATAAAGGCTGTCTCTTGTGAAGAGTATGCCCTCCTTGCCTGATGAAAGGAGCGTGGTGTCGATAATTCCGAGAACCTCATAAGGAACGTTCGGGAATGCAAGCCCGAATGCCTTTTGCGCATTATAAAGCTTTTTATAAGGAATTTCAGGATATATATACGTTTTGTATGAATTTAATTGAAGCTTTCTGAGATGTTGGACTATATACATCTCGGTATCATTAAGCTCATCAAGTTGAGAAAGCTCGCTGCCGCCCGGAGTCTCAGCAGTGTTGTCTGCGTTTTTGTCGGCGGTTGCTTCTTCAACTTCTTTCGGAGCCTCAGGCAGCGCGGGAGCAGGCGCTGTAAGCCCTATTCGTTTTTCAAATTCCTCAACTGTTTCGTCAGGCTGTGCTCCGCCGGTGTTTCCGCGGTAAACGGCTGAAAGCTTTCTGCTGTCAAACGCAGAGGCTACTCCAAACCCTGCAATGCCTGCCATCCAGGGAAGAGTGAACAGACCGATTTTTGCAACGGTGCGCCCCGTTTTACCTATTGCAAGCTTGTGATTAAATTCAAAGCCTACGTCTTTGAGACTATCCTCATAGAGTTTAAGATTCTGACAGAGCTCCTCAAATTTACGGTAATCTATATTGCCCGTTTCATAAAGCTTGCCTTTGATTTTTATTACTCCGTCCAGGTATTTAACGTCATGGTAGGAAACTGCGGTTTCGTTTGACATATTGAATATTCCGCAAACAGTAAACAGAAGGTCCTTTTTGCCGTCAACGTCAAAAATGGCAAAGGTATCGTTATCAAGAAGCCTGATTTTTTTGTTTTCGCCGCGGTAACGGTCAAATTCAGGAGTTCCGCTGAGGATGAAGCTTGCGCTGTTATCGCCGTCAATAAGGATTTCCTCCTCCATCTCCTCAACGTATTTCCTCATTATTTCAAACGCCTTGTGCTTTGCGTGTTCACCCTGAGCAATTTCGCCCAAAACAGCGGTCGGAATAGTGTAAACGCTTTCCTCTTCAGGTGAAATATCCTCTTTGTGCAAAAGCTCGGGTAAGCCGTTGTTTATTCTGAACTGCTCAATACTGTTGAAAAGCCCGTTGAGCTCATACATATTGTTAAGCGAGTCAAGATGAGCGTAAAACGCTTCGCCTGTAATCTGATATACGCAGTCAGCGAGCCCGGGGATTTTTTCATCGGAGCCTGCGTATGATAATCCTTCAAACGGAAGCGAATTGAGGCGCTTGTAATCATCAACAGTAAATTCATCCGAGTAAATCTTACGTTCAATTTCAATCAGCTCATCCTTGAAATCAGCGTTGAAATCAAGATAAACGCTCTTTAATATTTCGTTTCTTTTATCTTTTACAAAGCCAAGCTCAAAAACAGCGCTTAAGTAACCGTTAAGAGCGTCAAGCGCTTCGTAGCTTATGCTCTTTTTTGAAAGCTCTTCAACATATTTTCTCCATTTTGACCTGTTGTTGAAAAGCTCGTAATTTGCGTTTATTCGCTCTTCTCTCTTGTCTGAATGGAAATCGTCGTAATATGTATCGTCAAGCCTGCCGCCGAGCGCGTCAAAAACTCTGTTGTATTTCGCAGTGTATTTTGCGCGAAGGGAATCGAAAATTTCAAAAAAGGCGTTCTCAATCCGCTCCTTCTGATTGTCTATGAATTCCTCCTCAAGCTCGCTCATTTTCTTGCTTTCGTTCTCGGGAAGGGGCATTAAGTATTCCTTCTTAATTCCGCTGCTGTTGAGAAGAGCATTGTAGCTGATTCTGATTTCCTTATTATTCGTTTTGATATAATCCGCAACGTAAAGCGTGCTGAGCAGCTGGGCGTTCATCTCTCTGTTGTAATTTTCGTTAACAAGGATTCTCAGCAGCCTTGAAGCCTCGGGATAGTTTTCAATTTTGAGATACTGAACGGCGCAGAGCTGAAGAATATCGTTTGCGTTGCCTGACATTTTAACAGCGTCCTGAAGCAGGGAATTAATTTTCTTCGCGTCCTTTTCAGGGTCAAGCAAATCAACGTATTCAAGCGCGCAGGAGGAGGTAATCTGGTCCTCTCTCAGAAGATTGTAATTGTTGTTGCCGTAATAGTATTCAAAATGCGAAAGCGCCTTTTTTCTGTATTCGCTCCTGAGCTCCTCTGAAAGCGAGGCGTCGTTGCTGATAACGGCGGCGGTGTTGCCGAAGAAATACCAGAACGAGGGATAAGCCTTGAAATTATCCTTAATTGTATTGAGCCTGTCGTACCTCCTGAGATAGTTATTATCCATCAGAATGCTGTTGTACTGCGTAATCTGCTTTTCCGTCAGGCGGTATTCGTCAGGGAACTGATACTGTGCTGAAATCTGCCACGCAGTGTTGAAAAGCTCGCGGCGCAGGCCGTTGAACTGCTCCATTGCCGAGCGCTGAAGCTCCCATTCCTGCTTTTCCTTTTCAAGAATAGCGTCAGCCTTCGCCTTTCTGTAATTCATATAAGCGGAGCCAACCGCCGTTGCAATGCTTACGGCAGTTGTAACGGGGCTTCCGCCCATAGCGAAAACGGGGATGTTTGAAACGCCTGACCAGATTGCGTTTTTCATCTTGTGCTGATATTCCTTTTCAACCATCTTTTTATCTCCCTCCTGAATGCGGAAGAAGGTGATGGTGTCAAGCAGCTGCTTTAAGATGTCAAGAAACGCCTCGTCCTTGGGCATCTGCTCAAGGTTGAGGTTGTTGAGTATCGCGTCGTATTCCTGCTCAAGCACGTATAAATCGTTGTAATCAATTATCTGTGAAACGGATACCATACACATATTAAGCGCGTATGCGGCTTTAAGCTTATCGTAATCCGAAAAAGCAGCCAATTCCTCTTTCTTGCTCATAAATCTCTCTCCTTAATTAAGCGTTAAAGTAAGCTTTATCGGAACATGGTCCGAAACGTCTTTCTTGTACTGTTCAAAATCGTTTTTGTAAAATTTACCAACCGCGTCAACCCTTTCAACCTCAACGCCAATTCCGTCAAACTGCCCCTCGTCATATGAAAAATGGTCAAAATTGCTGGCGTACCTTCCCAGCTCGCTGCCGGTAGTTGGGTTTTTTTCTATTTGAAGCGTGGTTTTCTCATACTGAACGGTTCTTATTATTCGTCCTCTCGTTTCGTCAATAACAATGCTGTGAAATTTGCTGGGCGGAGTATGCCCTCTATCAATAAACGGGCTGTTGTTAGGTCCGTTATTGATGTTTAAATTGTAATCGCCGAGCATAACGGTGTATGTTGGGCGGCTGCCGTTTGTGCTTGCCGAATCCGCAAATCTGGGATACACCTCTTTTGCAAGCCTTTCAAATTCCTCACGTCTTTTTTGTAGGTCAGCTCCACCTGTGATTGAGCCGTACCAGAGGTGAACGCAGATTATTGCTATTTCAAAAAAGCCTCTGACCGATTCAAAAACTATGCAGCAGGGCTTTCTTGCAAAGCCCTCGTCATTAAAGATAAGGGAGTTGCCTCTGCTGTCTATGCAGAAGCTTCCCATTGCTTTTTCTTTTTCCGGTTTTTTCAGGCGAAATTTAGTGTTATCCCAAATGAAAGCGTAAAGCTCTTTTTTTGGGCCGCTTGCTCTTGAATCAACAACAACGTATTCCCAGTTCAGACCGAGCTTTCGCGTTATGGAGCTCAGAGCGTTTTCGGAGCCGAAAACCTCCTGAAGCGCAATAATGTCAAACCTCTCAGAAGCCTGCGAGTTTTGCTTATAGATAATGTCCGCAATTTTATCAAGGTCTTTTCCTGAGGAATTATCCTGCCCGCGCTTATCCTGCTGACTGTCGCTCAACTGGTTTATATTAAACGAGCCGATTCTGTAGCTCATATTCTCACCGCCTTTTTTGTATTATATCATTATTCAATTATCTTTACAAGGTCGCCCTGGGCGCTCAGCCACATATCAAGGCCTTTGCCGAAGGCCTCGGCGGTCATGGTGTAGACGCCGTTCTTTTCGCTTAAAACCTTCGCTGTCGGCACCTTGTCAAGCATTGCTTCAAGAACTCCGCTGTATTCAAACTTAACTCTCTTCAGCTCGCCGCCGTACATATAAAGCACTCGCTTTCTGAATTCGCCGTCGCTGAATTTGTCCTTGTAGGGGATTTCAAAGCTCTCGCCCGTTTCCCTGATTTTCTCCATTCTGTCAATGCGGAAGATAATCGGGTAATCAACCTCAAAGCCGTAGGTTATGAGATAAAAGTAAAACTCGTTGAAAAGAATTGAAACGGGCTTGACTCTGCGTTTGCTGTGCTTGCCGTCCTGCCGCGTGTAGGTGAATTCAATAACGTGCTGATTTACTATGTGTTCCGAAAGCTGCCAGATGACGTCAAGCATCGCCTTTTCGTGATGAAGAGGAAGGTAGTTGAAAAATTCGTTTCTGATAATTTTCTCCGCCGTTCCTCTGTCCTGCGGGGAAATCTGCATAACGAGCTTCGTTATCAGCTCGCTCAGCTCCTCCCTGTTGAAAGCCCTGCTCTCAAGCAGAATTTTGCACACCGCAAGCGCCTCCTTGTTAGTCAGCCACTCCCTTTCAAGGCGGATAAGATAGTAGCTGTCGCGAGCTTTGCTGTATTTGATTGCCGTTTCAAATTCGTCAAAATGCGTTTCTGCAAGGTAGGCGCGCAGGTCGTCAATATCCCGCTGAACAGTTTTCAGCGATACGCCGAATTCGTCTGATAATTCCTGCTTGCTCAGCTCCTCGCCCTTGTTGAGCCTTTCGTACATCGAAAGCAGGCGGAAGCCCTTGTTTGCGCTGAAATCCAAAAAATCCATTTTCTCACCTCGTAACCCATTATATCATAAAAGATGGACAAAATGCGGGTATTTTACAAATAGTTTTAAAAAAAGAAAAAGCCTCCGCAGGCTTAAAGCTTCTGCAGGGCTTTTTTCAGTTCGGCGGCGCTCTGGTAGCGCTGAGATGTCTGAAGCTCTGTGCATTTCTTAATTATTTTTCCGAGCCGTCCTTTGGGGATTTCCGCTGTCGGGTGAACGCCTGTTGAGAGGATGTTTGCAAGCACGCCGAGCGCGTAAATGTCCGCAGTGGGAAGGCTTTCGGAAACGCCGTATTGCTCGGGAGCGGCGTAGCCTGCCGTGCCGAGGCTCGAGGTATCTGTTTCGCTGTAGCTGATTATTCTTGAAACGCTGAAATCAATAAGGCACGCCCTGCCGTTTCTTATGATAACGTTTTCGGGCTTAACGTCCCTGTGAACTATTCCGAGCGAATGAATAATGCCGAGCGCGTCGCATAAATCAAGCAGGTAACCTTTAAGTTCTGAATCCGATATTTTCTTATCCTCTTTAAGAAAGCACGAAAGGGGAGTTCCCTCAACGTATTCCTCAAGAACAAACAGGAAATCCTCCTCGCCCGATACCTCATAAATCATCGGGGTAAAGCCGTTTGTGTTAACGCCCCTGAGCTTTCTGAAAACGTCGTCATTTCTGTAGGCGGACTGAATAAGCACAAGCTTTTTCCCGCTGTTGGTGTGCCTGTAGGCGGTGAGGCTGTTAACCGAGGTTTCGCTTAGCACTCCGAGCTTTTCGTATTCGTTTTTAAGTGTGTCAAAAATATAGTTTTTCAGTTCGCTCATTGTAACTCTGCTTCTCCTGCGCTGTCAAGCAGCTCCTGGGTCTGATAAAGGGAATAGCCGTGCTCAATTGCGTAAATCAAATAGCTTTCACGCTTGATTTTAGGGTAAAGTGGGGAGTGGTTGCAGTAGGTCAGCGCCTTCTGGCAGTCATCAATCCCGAGCCCCATTGCAAGTATCAGCCTGACAATTTTATCCTTTGCGGGAACCTTCTTCCCCTGAAGGATTTCGTAAAAATAGATATAGGAAATATCGGCGTTGTTAACAACGTCTGATTTAGTTTTTTGGCTTCTTTCAAGCAGAGCGCTCCAAAAGCTTTTCAGGTTTGTTTCAATAAACGAGTCGCTGTTGTTGGCGATATATTTGTTTATATCTGTGCTTTTTTCCTTTAATTCATCCAATAAATCGTCCGTGCTTTTTTTCTTAATCATAGTAGTAAATAATCTCTCCTCCGAAATATTGCATTCCCTCCGTGTCGGCGGAGGTGCCTGCGTAGATGTAGATTGTTTTGAGGTTAGGAAGCGCTGAAAACAGGTTATTCCAGTCACACTTAAGGTTTTCGCGCTTGCTGAATTTAAGAGTTTTGAGATATCTGTTTGTTTCAAAGGCGTTTTTTGAAATGCTTGTAACGCCGTAGGGTATTGTGTATGAGGAGCTCTTCCTTGCGGCGGGGTATTTAAGCAGCACTCCGTTTTTTATCACAACCGCAGTCGATTCCTTTTTAGTTGTTTTCTCCTTTTTTGCGGTGGTTTCCTTTGCTGTAGTTTCCTTCTTTGTGGTTTCCCCGGAGGTCTGCTCCGTGTCTGCCCGGGTTGAGGCGGTACCCGTCTGTGCCTCCGTCTGCGACGTCGCTTCGGTTGAGGCTGAGGTTTCAGCAGGCTTTTCTGTCTTTTTCTCTGTGCTTTTTTCAGTGCTCTGAGCAGCCGTTCGTGCTGCCGACGTTGTGCTTTCAGTGCTGACTGCAACAACGCCCTCGCTTTGCTCAGGAGCCTTTTCCGGCCTGCCTGCGGCGCAGAAAACTGCAACAGCTCCTGCGGCGATTACAAGCGCCGAAATTATAACAATTATTAATTTTTGCCTGCCTTTTGAAGGCGCTTTCTGAGCCTGCGGCGGCTTTTTTTCGCCGATAACCGTAAAGCAGTGCAGGCAAAAGCCCGCGCCCTGCGGAAGCTCCGCCCCGCAATTCGGACATTTCATTTTCATTATTAATCTCTTTTCCGCTAATATATCAATTTAATTATAGTAGAGATTTAAAATTTTGTAAATACGTTTTACCTCAAAAAAAGATTTATGCTGACAGCTAATTGCAAAGCAGTGCATTTTAATGTATAATTATTTGGGCTATTTTACGCATTTATTAGATTTTTGTATATTACGGGTGATATTTATGCTTAAAAGAATAATGCTGTTTATTATGTCTGCTTCGGTTTTGCTTTCCTGCGCGCCGATTACCTCGCTTGCGCTTGAGGCGGAGTATTCATATTCGGTTAATGAAGAAGGAACGGCTGTTATTACCTCTTATAACGGAAGCAGTGAAAGGGCTGAAATCCCCGATAAAATTGACGGTTACAAGGTAACGGCAATCGGGGAGAAAGCGTTTTACGCCTGCTCGCTTTCAGAGATTGTTATTCCCGATACAGTAAGTGAAATCGGAAATGAAGCTTTTGTCAACAACAGCATTACTGAGCTCACTGTGCCTGACAGCGTTACAGCAATCGGAAACTCAGCGTTTACGTATAATTCCAATCTGGAGAGAGTTTATATAGGCTCGGGCGTTGAGAGTATCGGAGAGAAGGCATTTTATAAATGCACATCGCTTGAGAACATAAACGTTTCGCCTGAAAATGAGACATACACGAGCTATGACGGAGTGCTTTATACGGAAAACGGCGAGGTGCTCATTTTGTATCCGTCGGGAAAGAAGGGGGATAGCTTTAAGCTGCCTGACTGCGTTAAAACGGTTAAGCAGGGCTCCTTTGAAAGCACTAAGGTCAAGTCGCTTAATCTCAATAAGGCGGAAAGGGTTGAACCCTATTTCAATCCGGGAACTGAGCTTACAGAGCTGATTATCCCATATTCCTTAATTTCTGTTTTTAACATTACAATTGCGAGCGAATGCGAAGTATATGTTTATAACCCGCAATGCAATCTGTCGTTCGAACTCGGAAACGGAAGCTATAACGTTAAGATTTACGGCTACAGCAATTCGCGCGCAAAAAGCGTTGCAGAATCCCTTAATTCGGGATATAAAAAATTCACCTTTATCTCCCTTGAAAAAGAGGAAAACGGATATAAATACGAAATAATCAACGAAAGGGCAACAATTAATTCGTACAGCGGAGACGAAAAGGAGCTTGAAATTCCCTCTGAGCTCGGCGGCGCGCCTGTTGCGGTAATCGGTGAAAGCGCTTTTTCTCAGCACAGCGAAATCGAAACACTGATAATACCCGATTCGGTTGAGGAGATTTGCACTAACGCTTTTCAGGGATGCGGAAATATCAATACGCTTTTCTACCCTTGCTCGGCAAGAATAACTGACAAATATAACGGCGCCTTCGGAGGCTGTAATAATATTGAAAACGTTACGATAACAAAGGGCAACGGCGCTATGCCGAGTTATTCGACAATTCAGATGATTTCCTTCGGGAACTCAACGTACTATAAAAATTACCCGTGGAATTTCTCAACGGTTCTGAAAAATCTTGCTGTTGAAAACGGGGTTAAAAGCATAGGCAGCAATGTGCTTTACAATCACAAGGAGCTTGAAAGCTTCCATCTTCCCGCATCTGTTGAAACACTGTCAGTCAACGCGTTTAACGGCTGTACTAACCTTAAAGAGATTAAAATTGACGAGGGTAATGAAGCGCTCTGCGATGTTGACGGCGTCGTTTACTCAAAGGATAAGAAAACGCTCGTTTATTATCCATATGCAAAGGAGGAGGAATTTTATTCGCTTCTTTCGCAGACGGAAACGGTTAACGAAAATTCAATTTTCTCGTCTAAGCTTAAGGTTATCTATCTCGGAAAATCAGTAAAGAATTTTACATATGAAAGCGTAAATAGCTGCAGCAGCCTTGAAAGCATTTCCGTAAACGTAAACAATGAGCATTTTTCATCAGAGGACGGAGTGCTTTTCAACAAGGATAAAACAGAGCTTATAAGGTATCCTGTTAATAAATCAGGCAGCTACTACATTGTTCCCGACACGGTTAAAACAATCGGAAAGCGCGCGTTTTATAATAACAAGTATTTAGACACCGTTGACATCCCCGAGGGGCTTGAGGTTTTCAAAACTTATTCATTTGCCGGCTGCACCAAGCTTTCAAGCTTCTATATCCCCCGAACAACAACTCTGATTGAAGCCTACGCGCTCAGCGGCAATTCATCGCTGACAGCGCTTTCGTGCCACAGTTATGACTGCGTAATTGAAAAAAATGCGTTTAACAATTCGAATGTGCCGATTTACGGCTGCTCGGGCTCAACGGCGCAGGCTTATGCTTCCGAGAACAAAATCAGATTTGATTCCTGGGGGCATAATTTTAAAAATGAGGTTGATGAAAACGGTGCGCCGATGCTTGTATGCACAAAGTGTAATTACTGGCGCTACGATTCCTCAAACCACGATTCAACCCACACAATGACCGCAACCGTTACAGACCCCACCTGCACCCGGCAGGGCTTTACTAAGCACATATGCAGCGACTGCGGCTACACGTATACTGACGAATATACAGAGCCTCTCGGCCATAGCCCTGTTGCGGACGAGGCGGTTGAAGCAACCTGCGCAAAGGAGGGTAAAACCGCGGGAGAGCACTGCTCGCGCTGCGGTCTGGTGTATACAGCGCAGACGGCTATCCCCAAAAAGGAGCACTGCTTTGATATCTATTCCCTTGAAAGGTCGCCAAGCTGTACCCAAAGCGGAATTGAAAGATATATCTGCTCCGCCTGCGGCGCTTCGTATACTGAGGAGCTTAAAAAAACCGAGCACACCTATGCACCCATAACAGTTAAAAAGGCGGGGTTTGATGCCGACGGAAAAACTGAATTCAGATGCACTGCCTGCAACGCCATGCTCAAAGCAGAGACTGTCAGCGCAATTAAAGCAATCAGAGCTCCGTCAATGCTTGCCGTATACACTGGCAGGGCGCTTGAATTCCCTCAGTTTATCGTAACCGATAAAAACGGCAAGCTGATAAACTCAGAAAACTATACCGTTAAATGCATATCCCGTAGCAACTCAAAAGAGGTTAAGAGCATTAAAGCAATCGGGCAGTATAAGCTGCAGCTTGATTTCCGAGGAAGCTATGAGGGCTCAAGGACCTATTATTTCTCCGTTCTTCCTAAGGCGGTTACCCAGAAAAAGCCGAAAGCGAAAAGGAAGGCTGTAACCGTAAAATGGAAAAAATGCAGCGGCGTTTCAGGCTATCAGCTTATTATTTCAGAGGATAAGCGCTTTAACAAAAAGGTGAAAACCTACAATGTTTCAGCTTCTAAGGTCGCCAAAACAATCAAGG
>CAMOWP010000002.1 GCA_946628455.1 uncultured Clostridia bacterium
TATCGCGAAAAAGATGCCATTTTTGGGCGAACATTCTTTACGACGGGCACCCCTTATCCGTGCTCTTAATTTATGAATATTCCGATTAAAAAGAGAATTCCGAAAATTATCGGCTGGTGCGCAAGGTAAACCCAGAGGGAATTGCGCCCGATAAAGGAAAAGAAGCGGCTTCGCTTTTTGTATGTCCATTTCGGGAAAGCGCCGTCTGCGGCGTATTTTCCGAGGAACGAGCCGAAAAGAAACATAAACAGCCAGGGCAGAATTGCAAAATAATCTGCGCTGTAAAAAGTGCTGTTGAAAAAGCCAAGCGGCATAAGATAATTTGTTTTGTAAAGCGCGTCGGGCAGCCTGATTAGCCCGAACAAAAGCGAGTGCGAGCCTACTGAATAAAAAACAGCGAAAAGCGCCGCACTGATTATCATACCGATTATCGGCTTCGTTTTTTTAATCAGCGGCATAAGCAGCCCCGTTATAATCATACACGCGCCGAGGCAGTGCAGAATTCCGAAATAAATCTCTGCGCCCGTAAAGCCGAAAAGCGGCATAATAACCGCCGTTGCAAGCGTTATTATAAGCCCTGCGCCTAAAACTGTTGCGCCGCGCTTCAGCGTGTTTCTTGAAAGGCGCGAGCAGATTCCCGAAATTATTATAAAAATTGCCCAGAATATCGGCTGCAAAACCGAGAGACCGTCAAACACCTTTTCACCCCACGGCAGCCCCAAAACATAGGTTATGTCAAGAAAGGTGTGGTGAATAATCATTGCGATTATTGCAAAGCCCCGCAGCTCGTCTAAAAGCTCAATCCTTTTTCTTTCGTTTTTCTCCAAGGTTGACCTCCGAAAAATTGATTATTATTATATTATACTATTTTTAACATATTGTAAATATGCAATTTGTGTGGTATTATATTGTTAACACCCATAGCGGATTCCCGAAAGGAAAAAACGATGAAAGAATATAATGTTTTGCAGTACGGCGCAAAGGGCGACGGCGTTTCAAACGACGCCTTTGCCATTCAGCACGCTATTGACGACTGCGCAAAAAACGGCGGAGGCAGAGTCGTTCTTCAGAGCGGCAAGGTTTTTTACAGCGATTCCGTTCGCCTTAAAAGCAACGTTGATTTGCATATCCAGAAGGGCGCAAGGCTCAAGGCAACCGCTAATATCGACGGCTATATAAGACCCAACAAGCTGGTTAACGACCCGAAAACGGCGCTTATCGGCAACCCTGTAACGGGCAAGCCGAGCTTTGTTTTTATCTACGCCTTTGGCGCCGACGGCTGTATGATAAGCGGCGAGGGAACGATTGACGCAAACGGCCACGCCTTCGTTCAGCGCAAGGACAGATACTATGTTACGGGCGAATTTTATCCGCGCCCTACCGTTATTTACACTGAAAACTGCAACCACATAACCTTTAAGGATGTAACTATCGTTGACGCCCCGTTCTGGACACTGCACCCCGCAGGGTGCAACGATGTTCTGATTGACAGAATAAGAATTCTTAACGACCTTGACGTTGCAAATTCAGACGGAATTGACCCTGACCATTGCTCGAACGTGAGAATCCTCGGGTGCCATATCGAATGCGCGGATGACTGCATCTGCCTTAAAACAACAAAGGGCAACAGCGAATACGGACCGTGCGAGAATATTATAATTGATTCGTGCACCCTGATTTCAACCTCCGCGGCAATTAAAATAGGCACTGAGGGAGTTGACGATTTCAGAAATATCGCAGTTTCAAACTGCATTATCTCCCGCTCAAACAGGGGGCTTTCAATTCAGATACGCGACGGCGGCAATGTTGAAAACGTCAGCTATTCAAACATTATGATTGAAACGCGCCGCTTCTGCCCCGATTGGTGGGGAACTGCGGAGCCGATTGTTATTACAAGCTTCAACCGCGATGAAAGCACTAAAAGCGGAAAAATTAAAAGTATCCGCTTCTTCAACGTATCCGCCAAGGGCGAAAACGGAGTTTTAATCCACGGTAACGAGGAAAATTTAATTGAGGATATCACCTTTGAAAACTGCTCGGTAACGCTAACTAAAACCTCAAAGTGGGATTGCGGGCTTTACGATTTGAGGCCCTGCCTTGACTGGGGAGTTGAAAGGCTTGATAACTCTGCGTTCTTCATCAGGTACGCAAGGGATATAACTGTGATGAAAACAAAAACCGCCTGGGGCGAGCTGTGCGATAATTACACCCACGCCCTCTATGCGGAAAATGTTGAAAACCTCGAGCTTGTACGCTTTGAGGGAAAGGCGGCAAGAGTGAGCCTTGACGATATTAAGCTTAACAATGTGAGATTAGTGAGGTAAGAAAAATGGTAGAACTTTTAACCTTTAAGGTAAACAGCATTACGTTTGAAAACAAGGTTCCCAACGGAACGGAGATTAAGCTTGCAAAGCAGTTCAGCTACAACGTCAATTATTTCGGAGACGATAAGCGCTGCCTCGGCAAGCTCGATTTCAGAATTAACGACGAGGATTTGAGGCCGTTTTCAATCAGGGTTGAAATGGAAGCGCTCTTCAAATATGATGACGATGACGAGAGGGAGGATATCCACACCGAAAGCTTTGAGCAGCTCTTCCCGTTCCTTCGTCAGATTATCCATTCAACAACGGCTATGAGCGGCGTGCCGGGGCTCATAATCCCTGCCGTTCATATTGATAAGAGCAACGTTAAGGTTGCAGACAAGGCAGGCGAGGAGGAGAGCTCTCCGCTTAACTGATATGGCTGATTTGTGTGAAAAGTGTTGGTACAACACATATGACGAGGAGGCGGATGAATTCTTCTGCGAGCTTCAGCTTGACGAGGATGAATACGTTAAGCTCCTCTCGGATTTCGGCTCCGGAAAAAGCTGCAAATATTTCCGCCCCGATATCGGCGAATACGGAATAGTCCGCAAGCAGAATTAATTTATATTATTTTCATATAGGGAAGCGCCTGCGCGCCCTCAGGTGACGATTCAACAAAATGAAAACAGGACTGTCTCAAAACGAGACAGTCCGTTATTTTTTATCTGTGTATTTCTCTCTAACGTCGGTCAAATCCATTAAAAAATCGAGGCTTGTATTGTAAAAATTTGCTAAAATAATAAGGTTTTCGGTGGTCGGAATAAGCTCTCCGTTTTCATTGTATTTCGCAATTATCGATCGCCCAGTCAATTAGAATATTAATTAGTTCATTGCGTGAACGATTAGTTTTTGACGACAAATTGTCGAGTTTTGATACGGTATCCTCTTTAATTCTTATTGAAAAGGTTTTATATCCGTCATCCCCCTTAAGTGGTTTCTTTTTGATAATTAGCTTTTCCTTCATATTTATCACCCGCTACTATAATAACTTGACAGATGTTAGAATTATATGTTATAATTTATAACATAATCATAAGGGGGTATATTTATGAAGAAAAAAGTGAATGCATTATTGTCGATTTTTGTAGCTATATGTATTTTGATTTCATCAAGTTTAATTGTTATGGCAGCTGACTTGGTTAAGTCAACACCGCTTCCGACAAGCGGAGTTAATGTAACTGACAGCATAAAATCAAATACACAGAAAGACTATTATAAAATAGTTCTCCCATATGCCGGAAAGCTTGAACTTACAATTACAAACGCTAATAATACTGCGCAAACTACCGAACCCAAGTTTTTGCTTCATGACGAGCTCTTTAGCGATTCATACGGTGAATTTTCGATTAAAAGTATAGGTGTTCCTGCAACTCAAATTAAGGATTATTATTTATATGGCGGAACATATTTTCTTGAAGTTAACGCTAACAACTCGACCGGATATAATGTTATTCTTAAAGCTACATATACATCGGTAGATACTAATGTGACAAGCGCAATTGAAAATCCTGCAGGTGCAATAAATGTTGATTATAATAAGACATATCATTCATTGAAAGCTTATGGATCACATTTTTTGTACTATAGAATAACAGTTCCCACAAAAAGCAGAGTCGAATTGACTTCATATCAAGACACAGAATTAGTTTATTGCTTTGTTGATAGTACAGCGCAAAATGAAATAACAAGAGCACAATTTGATGCACCGTCAGGCGTTAATTCTGCTATACTTGACGAGGGAACATATTATTTAAGATTTGGTGGTAGTGGACTTTTTTATTCTTCATATGACTGCCTGTTTTCATTTATCGTTAAAATGGAACCTGTTATTGAAAAGCCTGTTATTACAAAAATGAAAATGGACAAGGATAATTGCACTTGTGGAACAGGCGGTTTTATTATACAGTGGTCTAAATGTAAAAATGCCGCAGGTTATAGAGTCGAGGTAGAAGAGGGTTATAATAATTGGAGAGTAATAGGCACTACTACATCAACTAAGATGTATATTTATAGAGCTTCTTACAATAATTATTTCGACTATAGGGTAGTACCTTACAATATTTATAACGGTAATAAGTATGACGGTGACGCGAGTGAATCAATCGAGTTTTATATTGACAGCAAATACCAGAAGGCTCATAAATTTTCTAAAAGTCGTAAAACCTGTAAAGTGTGCGGACAAACAAATCCGTATTATTCAAAACCGACTGAAGTTAAAAAAATAAAGCCGCGCAAGAAGGCATTTAAACTTAGCTGGAAAAGAAGAAGTAATGTTGGATATCAGATTCAGTATTCAACAAACAAAAAGTTTAAAAAGGCGAATAAAGTAACCTTTGACGACTCATATGCGACGTCATATGTTTTTAGAAATCTGAAATCGCACAAGAAATATTATGTTCGTATAAGAACCTTTGTATATGTTGACGGAAAAAGACATTATTCAGTATGGTCAAAGGTTAAGAGCGTAAAAACAAAATAAATCATTTGTGAGGCTCTCGCACTCAGGTGCGGGGGTCTTATTTTTTTGCGCTCATTTTCAATTCCTACCAAAGTGCAGGTTTATTCAGGTTTCGTGCATATTTTCTCCAAAAAAAATTTTTTTGCGATTTTTACGGTCCAATTATGCATAAATCGTGAATAAAATGCCCGATTTTCGGGTATTAGTGGGAGGACTTTTTTCACAGCCCTTCCGATAACGGCAAATGAAAATGAATTTGAAAGGGGAGATTTAATGCCGAGAAGAACAAAGAGGGAAAAGCAGATTCAGGACGGGCTTTCAAGGCTCGCCTTCGGGGAAATCAGCGACGCTGTTTCGCTACTTTATATGAGCGATGAGGAGGCGCTTAAAAGGCTGCCTGAGCTTAACCTCTTTAATGTAAGCGAGATTAAGCGGCCTAAGGGCGGAGGAATGGAGATTAAATTTTTCGACAGGCTCAAGGCGTGCGAAAGGCTCGGCGAGCGGCTGCCGGATAAGAGCCAAAACGATTTGAGCTTTTATGAGGCGCTGGAAAAAAGTGTTGAAAACGCGGGGAGTGTATCCGATATATGAAAAGGTTCAGCAGATTTTCAGCAAAGCAGAAAAGAGTTCTTAACTGGTGGTGCAGGGGCAGCTCGCTGAGCGATAAAAACGGAATAATATGCGACGGAGCGATAAGAAGCGGCAAAACGCTTTGTATGTCAATTTCCTTCGTTTCGTGGGCGTTTTACTATTTCGGTGGAGTCTCGTTTGCCCTGTGCGGTAAGACTGTCACCTCTCTGAGACGGAATGTTGTAACGCCGCTTATTCCGATTTTACAGTCGCTCGGCTTCACCGTTGAGGAGAAAATCAGCCGCAATATGCTGATAATCAGCAAGGGGCAGACCGTCAACTATTTCTATCTTTTCGGCGGGAGAGACGAGAGCTCAGCCTCGCTTATCCAGGGAATCACGCTTGGCGGTGTTCTCTTCGACGAGGTTGCGCTTATGCCGCGCTCCTTCGTTGAGCAGGCGCTTGCAAGGTGCTCGCTTGAAAGGTCAACCTACTGGTTTAACTGCAACCCCGAGCACCCTTACCATTGGTTTTATAACGAATGGATAAAAAAGGCAGATGCGAAAAATATGGTTTACCTTCATTTCACAATGAAGGATAACCCTTCGCTTTCAGAGGCAGTTCGCCGCCGTTATGAAAAGCTTTATTCAGGCGCGTTTTACGAGCGCTTTATCGAAGGAAAATGGGTTATACCCGACGGGCTTGTTTACCCTATGTTTTCGCCTGAGCGGCATATAAAAACAGCCGAGGGCTTTGACAGCTTTTACCTTTCGTGCGATTACGGAACGGTGAACCCCTTTTCGCTCGGGCTGTGGGGACGCTCAAAGGACGGCTGGTACAGAATAGATGAATTCTATCACTCCTCGCGCGAGAGGGGAGTTCAGCTGACCGACGAGGAATACTACGAAAGGCTCGAGCGCCTTGCGGGAGACAGAAAAATTGAGGCGCTGATTATTGACCCGTCCGCAGCCTCGTTTATTGAAACCGTAAGGCGGCACGGAAAATTCAGGGTTATCAAGGCGGATAACGATGTTATAAAAGGCATCAACAGAGTTTGCGAGGCGCTTAAGGAAAATGAAATTTTCTTCTTTCCGTGTTGCGCGGACGCAATCAGAGAGTTTTCAGTTTACCGCTGGGATGACAGCATTAAGCGCGACGCGCCGAAAAAGGAAAATGACCATGCAATGGACGACATAAGGTATTTTGTTCAAACTGTGTTAACGAGGGACTGCGATACGGCGTTTTCCATTGCGGTAGAAAGGAAAAACTGATATGGGCATTTTGAAAAAGAGCAGGGAGAAACGAAGCGAAAAGCCTGTTTCCTCTGCTGTGCAGACGGGCTCTGCGAGCTCGCATCCGTTTTATGCCATAAACGGCTACACGCCGCTTGCGGGGAGAAACTCGGAGGTTTACAGAATGCTGAGAGAGGGTGTTCCGATTATTGATTCGGCTGTCAACAAGATAGTCAGGCTGATGGGCGGCTTTACTTTCAAAACGGGAAACGAGGCGCTTGACAGGGAGATGAACGAATTCTTTTCCCTGATAAACGTCGGCGGAAACCAGACGGGAATCAGCGCCTTTGTTGACACCTACGTTGACCAGCTCCTTACATACGGAAGCGCCGTAGGCGAGATGCTTTACGATGAAAACGGGCTCGCGGCGCTTTATAACGGGGAGCTGAAAAGCCTTGAGGTTAAGCGCAGAGAGGACAGCCTTGACATCGAATTTTACAACACTAGCGAGGGAACTCCGCACATTATTGAGGAGCCTCAGAAGCTGCTGTTCAGCGTTCTTAACCCCGAGCCCGGCAGGCTTGAGGGCACGAGCCTTTTAAGAGGACTGCCGTTTGTATCGGACATCCTGCTCAAGATATTCAACACAATCGGAACTAACTGGGAAAGGGTCGGAAACCTCAGGTATGCGGTTACTTACTGCCCGCAGGGGAATTCGGACGGCGCCTTCGCAAAGGAGCGCGCAAACCAGATTGCCGAGGCGTGGCGCGACGCGATGAGCTCAAAGGAGTGCATAAAGGATTTTGTTGCCGTCGGCGACGTTAAGGTCAGCGTTATCGGCGCGGATAATCAGATTCTTGATTCCGAGGTGCCTGTAAGGCAGCTGCTTGAGCAGATTATCGCAAAGACGGGGCTTATGCCTTATATGTTCGGGCTCAACTGGTCAACAAGCGAGCGTATGGCGCGGCAGCAGACGGATATTCTCACAACCGAGCTTGAAGCGTACAGACGTATTATAACGCCCGTGCTCAAGCGGATTGCGGGAACGTATCTTATGCTCAGCGGAAGGGGCGAAAGCGTTCAGGTTGAATGGGACGATATCACTCTTCAGGACGAGACTGAGCTTGCGCACGCAAGACTTTACAACGCCGAGGCGGATAAAATTTTAAGGGAGGCTGAGAATGAATAAGGGCATAATTGAAAAAAGCGTTGCCGATTCTGCCGATATGGAAAAAATCAACGCCTATTCAAGAAGGACGCTTGACGAAAACGAGGTTTACACCTTTACTCTCAGGCTTTGCGACAACGAGATTGACAGAGACCTTGAATGCTTTTCCGCTGAAACGCTCGGCGCTCTTGCAGAGCTGTTTAAAGGGAAAACGGGGATTTTTGACCACTCGATGAAAAGCGCGGACCAGAAGGCGAGAATTTATGACGCTTATATTGAAAAGCAGGAGGGGGAAACCACCTCCTATGGCGAGGAGCTTACTGCTCTTAAGGCTAAGGCATATATGCTCAGAAGCGAGAGCAACGCCGAGCTTATCAGTGAAATTGAAGCGGGAATCAAAAAGGAGGTTTCTGTTTCGTGCTCGGTTGAAAAAAACGTTTGCTCAATCTGCGGAAAGGACAGGAGAAGCGGAGAGTGCCGCCATATAAGCGGTAAAAAATATAACGGCAGGCTATGCTACACAAGGCTTGAGGGCGCCAGGGACGCCTATGAATTCAGCTTTGTTGCCGTTCCCGCGCAGAGGGCGGCAGGCGTTACAAAGGCATTTAAAATCGGAAAGGAAGCTAATATGGATGAAATAATCAAAACAATTAAGTCCTGCGAGGGGAGCGTTGAGCTTACCGAAAAGCAGGCGCAGTCGCTCGGGTCATATATTGATGAGCTGAAAAGCGAAGCGCTACTCGGCGAGGAATACAAAAACGAGCTCAAAAAAGAGGTTGTAAAGCTTATGAGCTTAAGGCTTCCCGAAACTGACAGAGAGCTTATTGCCTCTGTAGCTTCGGTTATGACGGCGAAGGAGCTTAAGGGCTTTAGGGACGGGCTTGAAAAAAGAGATAAAGCCCCTCAGCCCCAGCTGCTTTCAAAGAGCGACAAAAAGGACAGAAAGGACAATTCACAATTCAGAATTTAGGAGGATAATATGAACAGAATTTCTTTTGAAGGCTTTAACAACAAATACGCAACCTTTAACGCTTCAAACGGTGTTTCAGCAGGTAAACCCGTCAGCCTTAACAGCGACGGAAAGTGCGTTAAGGTTGCAGACGGCGACCCGCTTTTCGGGATTTGCACATCTGTGAGAAACGGCATTGCAACAGTTCAGCTTCAGGGTTATGCAGAGCTTGAAACAAACGACAGTTTTAATTACGGATACTCAAGGCTTGTGTGCGGTTCCACGGGACAGGCTGTTCCCGCAACCGATGACACTGATGTTCCGTTCGTTAAGATTGTTAAATATGACGAGGATAATCAGATTGTAGGATTTATATTTTAATTAAGGGAGGAAAACATAATGGCATTTGATAACATTAAGCTTGAGAAGGGCTTATACACAACGAGCAAGGGCTTTACCAAGAGCCTTGAGGAGCTTGACCCGAGCGAAAATTATATCGGAACAGAGCTTGAGGGACTTGACGCTTATCAGCGCCAGCTCAAGAGATTCAACATCAAGGTTACGGGAGCCGATTCCGACACGGTTGAGAAATTTTTCCAGACCTCCACGTCGTCCGTGCTTTTCCCCGAATACATTTCAAGAGCAGTTAAAACGGGCATTGAGCAGAACGACGTTTTATCAAAGATAATCGCCACCACAACCAATATCGACGCGCTTGATTACAGAGCGGCTGAGTTTATTTCATCCCAGGATGACATCGGCCTTGCGACTGTCGGCGAGGGCGCGCAGATTCCCGAGGCGAAAATCAAGCTCAAGAGCAGCCTCACAAAGCTTAAAAAGAGGGGCAGAATGCTCGTTTCCTCTTACGAGGCAATAAGATTTCAGAAGCTTGACCTTTTTACCGTAATGCTTTCTCAGATTGGCGCGTCAATTGCGAGAGACCAGCTTATCGACGCGTGCGACGTTCTTTTTGCCTGCGGCGGCGAGGAGATTGAAAAGAAGGGAGCTAGCCTCACGTATGAGGATATCGTTAAGCTCTGGAACTCATTTTCACCTTACAATATGAACACGCTTATCTGCTCGGGAAACGTGCTTGAGAAGATTCTTTCAATGAGCGAGTTCAGAGATTCCAGCGCGGGGCTTAATTTCCACGCGACGGGCTCGCTCATCACTCCTATCGGAGCAGAGCTTGTCAGAGCAGACGACACGTCAAACGGCAATACCATGATAGGTATTGACAGAAGATACGCGCTTGAAAAGGTTCAGGCAGGCGAGGTTATGACTGAGTTTGACAAGCTCATTGACCGTCAGCTTGAAAGAGCGGCGGTTACTGAGATTTCGGGATTTACCCCGATTATCAACGGCGCTGTCAAGTACATGGAAGGCTGATTATATGAAAATCAGCACTCAGGCAGTTAAGGAGCAGCTTATTGCTTTAACCGAAAGGGATGAAAGCGAGCTCGAGGCAAAGGCGGCGGTTATAGACAGCGCTGTGAGCTTTGTTGAAAAGCTTGTTAAAACTGAGAGCGAGGACGATATGCCAAGACTGATTATGCTTGCTGCCGCGAGGGCTAACTATTCTCTTGCGCTGCTTAACAGAGATGAAAGCGGAATATCCTCATTTACTGCAGGCGACGTTTCATTTACTAAAAGCGCAAGCGATATGGTTGACAGCGCGAGGGCGTTTTATGAGAGCACGCTCGGCGAGAGCACTGACATAATCAGGGAAAACGGGTTTGTTTTCAGAACGGTTTAAGATAAATTGACAGTCAGGGAGGGAGGCGGGCAACGGAGGATTATGGAATACGGCAACATTATTAAGAGGCAGCTGAGAAAGCTCGGAAAGCCGTTCACGGTTACCGACGGTGAAGAGAGTACGGGCGGCTGGGCTGTTATTGAACAGACCTGGAGAAGAAACAAATCCCGCTTTGAGGAGAATTCAAGCCGAATCGGGCGGTATTACAGAGATTACTATAATTACATAGGACCGTATGACATTGATATCAAGGCGCTGAGCGACGACGCATACGTTGAGGTTTTCGGAGAAAGGTTTTACTTTGTGCTAAAGGAAAAGGTCAGCGTTGGCGGTGTTACTCAGTATTACAGAGGAATTCTTAAAAAGGAAGAGGTGGGAGACGATGTGTTTATCCGAGGCAGTTGATAAGGTGCTTGCAGCCTTAAAGGCAGAGGAGGGGCTAGGCGGGTGCGTTGTTATTAAGGCGTATCCGTACATTAAAAAGCCCACACGTATGAAAAGCACGGTTATTGCCGTTTCACCGTGCGAGGCGGAGCTGAGCAATACCTCGCTCGGGGGAGACAGAATGTTCGGCAGGTTTACCGTCAGGGCGTATATTTACTCGCCGCAGGACGCGGGAAGCCCTGCGGAGAACGGAATAAGCGACAGCGTTTTTAAGGCGCTGCTCACCTTACAGCCTGCGCAAATAACGCTTTCAGACTTTAAGCGCGCGGACGTTCTCGGAGCTTTTGAAGCGGAGTGCAGAGTCTCGTTTAACAGCCATTACGGGAACAAGGAGGATAACAATGCAGGATAATTCTGAAAGATTTGAGCCGTCGGCTGAGGAGCTGAGCGAGCTCAGCGAGGCTTTTTATCTTGATTCAAGGCGGTACGATTTAAGCGGAGGTAACGAGGAATGAAATGTATAAATATGAGCTACAAGGGATTTGAATTTCCCGTCAACATCAGCAGCATAAACGCTGATTTTTCAAAGCGGGTCAGCACGATACCTATTCCGAAGGGGAGCGCGAGGGCGCAGGAGGTTTGCTTTAACCCGACTGTTATAAGCGGCAGCGGCTGCTTTACGGGTGAGGATATGAGCGAGAAGGCGCATATGCTGATGAGCGTTTTTCAGAGCAGGGGCGCGGCGTATTTGTTTTCGCCTGTTTTTTCGCCGTTGAAAATGCACCTCAGCGAGCTCAGGCTCAGCGCTGACAGCGAAAACAACTGCATAAAATACTCCTTCAAATTCATTGAGGAGGCAAGCGTAAAGCGGAGAAGATACGGCTTCGGCTACACCTTCGCGCTCAGGGGCGAGAACCTGTTTGATGTTGCTAACAGGTGCGCAGTCAGCTTTGAGGATATAGCGGAAAGGAACAGCTTTAAGGATATGTTTTCCGTTAAAGAGGGGGATAAGATATGGCTGAAATAAGCTTCAGGCTTTACACCTCGGATAAAATGCTTATCCCCGGGGAGCTTCTGAGCTGGGAAATCAGGCGGGATATTTCCGCGCCGTGCGATTCCGTCAGCCTGCGCTTTAAATGTGAAGCGGGGCAGGATGAGCTTGAAAGAGCTGAGGCTTATGCTGACGGAAGGCTCATTTTCAGCGGCTTTTGCGATTTGCAGAGAGAGGAGAAAAAGGGAGAGCACTGCGAGTGCTTCGTGTACGCGCGCTCTGCGGCTTGCCTGCTTGTTGACAACGAGGCGGAGCCTTATACATACGAATCGCCGACGGCGCGGGCGCTGTTTAATATCAACGCCGAAAAATACGGCTTCAGCTTCTGTATGGAGGACGTGGGCTGCAGCGGGCGGTACGTTGTAAACAAGGGGCGCTCGGCATATTCTGCTATTAACGGGCTTGTTGAGGCTGTCAGCGGAAAAAGGGTAACGGTTACGCCTGAGCTGGAGCTGAGAGCAGGCGGAGACGGCAGAAGGCTTACCGTTTCGCCCGAAAGCATTTTGCGCGACAGAAAAAGCGTATGCAGAGGAAGCGCGATTTCAAGAATTGATTACAAAACGGCTGACGGCTCGGCGTATTCGCACCACATCAAGAGCCGCAGCCTTGAGAGAAAGGGTATCAGCAAAAGCAGGAAGGTTAACCTGTCCTCGCTTTACGAATGGCAGCAGGCGCTTGAGCTTAAAAATATGCTGAAAAGCGCCGCGCAGGAATACTTTTCAAGGGAGCTTACTCTTGAAGGGACGCAGGATATTCAGCTTTATGACAGGCTTCTTGTTGACGGCGAAATCGGCGGAGAGGATTACTATGTTTGCTCAGCCTGCAGCGTTTTTGACAGACGCGGAGAGAGGACCGTTGTCAGGCTGACAAGGGACATTGATTTGGAGGAGATAATTTATGTGGATTAGCAGGAGGCTTGCGTTTAAGAGTAACGCAAGAACAGCCGAAAGAGGCTATGTTTCAATGAACAGCGACGGAAATATTGAAGCGGCTTCAACGGTTAATTCAAGGAACACGGCAAGCTTTTCTCCGTACGGATACAGCTGCGCGATACCAGTTGGCGAGGAGGTCATTCTTATTCCGTCAAACGACGGGCAGGTGCTGCTCGGAACAAAAAGCGACAGCGCAGGGCTTGCCGCGGGAGAGGTTAAAATCACCTCGGCAGGCGGCGCAGGAATTACCTTGAAAAACGACGGCAGAGTTATTATTAACGGAAGGGTATTTCTTAAAAAGGACGGTGAGGCAGAGCGTGAGCTATAAAATAAACAACGGAGAATATGAGACGGATGAAAGCGGAATGCCGATTAAAGTATGCTATAAGGACGAGCTGCTTCAGAACGCCGCCCTTGCAATCGGCTGCAAAAGGGGAAGGTTTTATCCTGACAAGGATTTCGGCAGCAGGCTGAGTATGCTTTGCAGGGAGCCGATTGAGGAATACGCAGAGTCTTACATAAGGCAGGCTTTAAGCGCGCTTGACGGAGCCTTTCTTAAAAAGGTTACAAGGGGCGACGGCGTTCTTACTGCGGAATTTGAAATTAACGGCGAGGAGAAAGAGGTGGTTTTTCAGCTTGAAGAAGGCATATAATGAAATACTAAATGAAATGAAAAACGCTTTTTACGAAAAAAGCGGTGAAAACGTTGAAAAATACAGCGAGCTTGAAACAAGATTCAAGGCTGTGGCAAGCGAGATTTTTTCGCTTTACTGCAGGGGCGATTACATTCTCAGGCAGGCGTTCGTGCAGACGGCTGAGGGAGAATACCTTGACCGCCACGCCGCGCTCAGGGGAATAACGAGGAAGAGCGCTTCAAAGGCGAAGCTTATGCTCACCTTTTACCTTAACGAGCCGAGCGAGGAGATGATTGCCATTGAGGAGGGCTGCATATGCGCTTGCGCAGACAGACCCTTCATTCAGTTTGAAACAACCGAGGACGGAATTCTTTTTCCCGGTGATACGAGCGTTACGGTTGAAGCAGTTGCAACCGAGAGCGGAAGCTCGCACAACGTTGGATACAACACGGTTACGGTGATAGTTAATCCTCCGCTCGGAGTCAGCGGAGTTACAAACGATTTGCCGTTTGAGGCGGGGTTTGACGACGAGAGCGACGGTATGCTGAGGAAGAGAATCCTTGAAGCTTACAGCGTTCCGAGCACGGGGTATTCGCTTTTATCTATCCGTGAGGCGGTTTGCGGAGTTGACGGAGTGCTTGACTGCAGAGCCTCCTTTGACGACGGAGTGCTCACGCTTGCGGTTAAAACCGTTACAGGCGTGATGAGCACTGCTATAAGGCGCAAAATTGAGGACAGGCTGCTTGCGGCGGAGCTTTTTGCGCAGAACACGGAAATTAAGTCTGCAACAAAGAAAAGCATTTCGCTTAAGGCGGAGGTTAAATGCAGCCTGAGCGAACACGAGAGAATAAGGCAGCAGGTTAAGGACAGGCTTTCTGCACAGGTTGCAGCGCTCAGGGTCGGCGAGCTGCTTAGCCTTTCCTCCGCGGCGTATTCGGCGTCGGGAATTGACGGAGTGGAATTCTGCGAGGTTAACAGCGAGGATTCAATCGGCGGGCTTATTCTCTGCGAGGCGGACGAATATCTTTACCTTGACGGAGTTGAGGTGAATTTCTATGAATGATGAGTTTTTAAGGATGAAGGCTCTGCTTGAGGAGGCGGGGCTTTCCTTTGAAAGCGGCGGGCTTTCAAACGCGGAGCTATGGGCGTATGCGGCAGGGCTTGAGACGGCGGCAGGGCTTATTGACTACACCGAAAGCGTTATGATGATGCTGAGCGAGGATAAAAACGACCTTGCAAGATACGCAGACCTTCTGAAAATTGACAGGGAGAGATACACTGCCGACGAGCTTAAGGCTGAGATTACAAGGAGGCTTTCGCTTCCCTTCGGGCAGAGCAGCTACACCTTAGCCGAGCAGGAGTTTGCAAGGGTTAAAAGCGGGGAGTACGCGCTGACTGCTGAGCAGTGCGTAGTTTTCGGCGCCTATGCGGGCGACCTCAGGGAGGCGGCGCTGTTTCTTAAGGCGTATTCTCCGTTTTGCGCTCAGCAGCGTTACGGCGGAGACGGCGACGCTATGACCTTTGATTTATGGGACAGCCTCGGCTACAGCTTCAACAGGCTCGACAGCCTTGAAATTACATTTGATTTTTCAGATTCTATAAGGAGTGATATTTTTGAGCAGCACTAACAAAACACCGCATTTAAGACTGAATTCCTGGATTGGCGGAGACGTTCCGAAGCGAACGGATTTTGTGAGCGACAACGCGATTATTGACACCGTAGTCGGCGAGCACAACGACAACACGCAGATTCATATCAGCCAGAGCGAAAGAGAAAAATGGAACGCGCCGTACTATATCGGAAAATATATGGGAACGGGGCAGTCAACAAACACCGTTACCTTTGACGCGGGCTTCAAGCCTAAATGGGGCATACTCTTTTCGGTTGGCACATATGCTTCGGTTAACGATTACAACAACAAGGCGGATTACAACTATTTTGCAGTGTTTTCGGAAAAGGGGAGCATGGACGGCGTTACGCTCGGAGAGAACAGCATAACCGTTACGCAGTCTACCATTTCAATTCTCGGAACGGAATACAAGAGCTTTAACGAGAACGGTGAGACTTATGTTTTTATCCTTTTCAGATAAATTTTTTCTTTACATTAAATGATGAAAGTAATATAATACTTACTTAGTTATTAGTCACCGGTCACTGTCGGTAGCCGGCAGTGACTGGCGGACGGTTAGCAGTTGTTTGAAGAGGAGAGGTTTTATATGGCTATATTTAAGGCTTTTAATGCGTACAGACCGAGCGCGGAATGCGGCGATAAAATTCCTGCGCCGCCGTATGACGTTATGAACAGCGACGAGGCAAGAGAGATGGCGAAGGGAAACCCGCTTTCATTTCTCCACGTTGACAAGGCTGAGATTGACCTCAGCCCGAACATTGACCACTATGCTCCCGAGGTTTACGAAAAGGCGAGAGAAAACCTTCTGAGCCTTGAGGAGGGCGGCAAGCTCGTTCAGGACAGGCAGCCCTGCCTTTACATATACCGCCAGGTTATGGGCGGAAGGTCGCAGACGGGAATAGTCGGCTGTGCCGCGATTGACGATTACATCAACAACGTAATCAAAAAGCACGAGCACACGCTTGCCAAAAAGGAGCAGGACAGAATCAACCATGTTGACAGGTGCGACGCGAACACGGGCCCGATTTTCCTGACTTACAGAAGCAGTAACGATATAAACTCAATTGTTACGGCGTGGATAAGAAGCCATTCTCCCGCTTACGATTTCAAGCAGGGCAACGTTAACCACACGGTATGGGTTATTAACGACAGAGATATAATCAAGACTCTTGAGGGCTTATTTTCAAACGTTTCATCTCTTTATATTGCGGACGGGCATCATCGCTGCGCTTCAGCAGTTAAGGTTGCCGAGATGAGAAGGGCGGCGCACCCCGATTACAAGGGAGACGAGGAATTCAATTTCTTTCTTGCGATTGCGTATCCCGACTCAGAGCTTGAGATAATGGATTACAACAGAGTTGTTAAAGACCTTAACGGCAACAGCTTTGAAGCTTATCTCAGCTTGGTTGAAGAGAAATTCGACATTGAGAAGGTCAGCAAGGCTGCTACTCCCGAGAAGAAACACAGCTTTTTGATGTACTACAAAAAGCAGTGGTACAAGTTGACGGCTAAAGCGGGAACGTTTGACGAGAACGACCCGGTTGAACAGCTTGATGTTTCTATTTTGCAGAACAATCTGCTTTCCCCGATTCTCGGAATTGAAAATCCGAAAACGAGCGACAGAATTGATTTTATCGGCGGAATCAGAGGGCTTGAGGAGCTTGAAAGAAGAGCTGAAAGCGATATGGAGCTTGCGTTTGCTATGCATCCTACTACTATTGAGGATTTGATGAGCATTGCCGACGCGGGCAAGATTATGCCGCCGAAATCAACCTGGTTTGAGCCCAAGCCGCTTTCCGGAATATTTATTCATCATTTATCATAAAAAGAAGCCATCCAAATCTTTTGGATGGCTTTATTATAATTCAGCTGAAAATGTTTCAGGAGCTGAGGAGGGCAGAGTACAGCTCCTTGTCAAGGTCCTTGAAAACGTTGAAAATAACTTTGATTTTGCTGTTTTTTTCTTTTTTATAATTCTTTACTGTTTCAACTGCGATTTTTGCGGCTTCGTCGTTAGGAAATGCGAAAACGCCCGTTGAGATACAGCAAAAGGCGATGCTTTCTATATTGTTTTTGTCAGCGAGCCTCAGGCATTCAAGATAGCAGGACGCGAGAAGAGCTTTGTCTCTGCTCCTCAGCGCGCCGTTAATTATCGGGCCTACGGTGTGGATAACATAGTCGCACGGGAGGTTATAAGCGGGGGTTATCTTGGCTTTGCCCGTGGGCTCGGGGGAGCCCTGCGCCGCCATAATTTCGTTGCATTTAAGGCGAAGGCGCACTCCCGCAAAGGTGTGAATGCAGTTATCAATGCAGGTGTGGCAGGGGTAAAAGCAGCCGAGCATCTGAGAATTCGCGGCGTTAACTATTGCGCCGCAGGCAAGATTTGTTATGTCTCCCTGCCATAAATAGATATCCTCTTTGACGGGGGTGAGGCCATCAATAGCAACCTTGCCCTTTTTTTCGTTTTCCTCTTTTAAGTATTCGTCCTCAATTTCAAGATATTCCTCACTGATTTCTTCGGGCAGACGCACGTTGACAAGCGAGCGGTAGAGACCGAACTGCTCTTTTTCACCTTTCGGGATTTCAACGTCCTTATATTTAGGGCTTTCGGAGAGGAGGTATTTGATTAACCAAAGCCTTTTTTCTGCGTTATTCATATTATCACCGCCTTTATTATATCATAATGCTTTCAATTGTACAATTATATAAAATACTATTGTTTTTTGAGCGTTAAAGTGCTAAAATGAATTTGACAAAAATCTTTTAGGAGGTTTCTTATGAAGGAAGAAAACAGAAAATATGCCGAAGAAGCATATGAAATTGTTAATGACGCGGCGCTGAAAATCGGCTCTCGTCTTCCCGGCTCGGAAAACGAGAGGAAGTTTCACGAATATATGGCTGACAAGCTCCGCGCTATAGGCATCAAGCCTGTTAAAGAGGAGTTTGCGGTTTCGCCGCGTTCGGGTATCGGCGGACTTTCATACGCAGGCTGGGCAGGCTTTATCGTTAGCCTCGGCGCATACCTTGCGCTTGCTATTCCGCAGCTGTGGATTCCGCTCGGAGCGTTCGCTTTCCTTGCAGTGTTCTGGCTGATATTCAGCTGTTTCCTTTACAAAACATGGTTTGATATGTTCTTCCCGCAGGCTATTTCGCAGAACTCCTACGGCGTTCTTGAGCCTGAGGACGGAAATGTTGAATACAACATTATTCTTTCGGGACATACGGATACGTCCTGGTGCTGGAGGCACAGTGAGCACGCTTACAAATATAAAGACAAGCCGATTATCGGAATAATCGCTACATACGGCAAGGTTGGCTTCGGCGCAGTTTGCTTCTTTGTTATGATGCTTGCAACAATCTTTATGTGCGTTGTAACCTTTGGCAGACTTTTTGACACAGGCTGGTACAACGCGCTTGTTGCTACAAAGTTCTTTGCAATATTCAACTACTGCCTTTATATCTTCCCCGCAATTTCAGCGTTCGGCTGCTGGTTTGTAATTATGTGGGGCGACCCGAACGGCGACAACGCTTCACGCGGCGCTATGGATAACGCAACGGGTATTGCGCTTTCCTACGAGGTTATCAGATATTTCAAGGAAAATCCTGACAAGATGCCTAAAAACTGCAGAATTATTGACCTTAACGTCGGCTCGGAGGAGCCCGGCCTCAGGGGCTCAATGTTCTTTGCTCAGGAGCACAAGGGCGACGAGCTTACCAAAAATGCCTGGAACATCAACATTGACTCTGTTGCTGACAAGGATTACTTTGAGGTTGTTATTAAGGACGACTGGCAGGGCTGCCGCTTTGATAAGGATATGGAGCAGATGTTCAAGGATACTTTCAAGGAGCTTGATATCCCGAGCAAAACTAACCACTGCATCCACAACCCTGTTGGCGGCTGTGATTCAACTCCTATGACAAGAGCGGGAATCAAATCCGTTACCTTCGCGGCTCAGAATCCTATGCTCACTTACTATTATCACACCTGGAGAGATATGCCTGACCGCTTTGAGATGGAAACAGTCGGCGACGGCTTTGACGTTGTTCTCGGCGTAATTGACAAGATTGCAAAATTCCAGGAGGAAAACGGTTACAGAGGACCGCAGAAATAATACAAACAAAAAACCGCCGTCGGCGGTTTTTTGTTTGTAGTCGATAGTTAGTAGTCAGAGGTTAGAAGTTAGTGGTGATAGCTTCAATGCTTATGCACTTGACAAAGATAAAAATTATGTTACTATATACACATTAATTATTAATTTTAAGGTGGAGTATGGCAAAGAATATGATAATAGGTCAGTCGGGCGGGCCGACTGCGGTAATTAATTCAAGCCTTGCAGGCGCGATTGAATACGGCTTGCAGAGCGATAAAATCAGCAATATTTACGGAATGATTAACGGAATTGAGGGGCTGATGGAGGAGAACATAATAAGCCTTTCGGCTATGTTCAGGCATCTGCCTCACGAGCTTAACCGCCTTAAGCATTCTCCCGCAATGTTCCTCGGCTCGTGTCGCTTCAAGCTCTCGAACAAGAGGGAGGAATTTGAGAGGATTTTTGAGGTGCTTGAATTTTACGAGATTGGATATTTTATCTATATCGGCGGCAACGATTCAATGGACACCGTAAAGAAGCTTTCCGATTACGCAAAGTCAATCGGAAGCGACATCAGGGTTGTAGGTATTCCCAAGACCATTGACAATGACCTCAACGGAATTGACCATTCTCCTGGCTTCGGCTCGGCGGCAAAATATATTGCAACCTGCGTCCGTGAGGTTGCGTATGACACGAGCATTTACTCAATCAAGAGCGTTCATATTATTGAGGCTATGGGCAGAAACGCAGGGTGGCTTACCGCATCTTCCGTTCTTGCAAGGCAGGATAATATGCCCGCGCCTCACCTTGTTTACCTCCCCGAGGTGCCGTTCTCCGTTGAGCAGTTTATCAGCGATGTAAAGGCTAAGCTTGAGGAATATAACTCCGTAATAGTTGTTGTTTCTGAGGGAATCAGGGACAAGGACGGAAATTATATTTCAGCCGCGCAGAGCACGAGCGCAGACCAGTTCGGCCACGCAAGGCTCAGCGGAACGGGCGCATATCTTAAATCGCTTATCGAAAAGGAAATCGGCTGTAAGGTGCGCGCGCTTGAACCATCTGTTCTTCAGCGAAGCGCGGGGCATATTGCGGCGCTCACAGACGTTAACGAGGCGTTTAACCTCGGCTCGGTTGCAGTGAGAGCGGCTGTTGACGAGAATAAGACGGGCGTTTTTTCAACGCTCAGGAGAACGTCCAACAAGCCTTACTGCGTTGAATATGACACAGAGGACGTAAGCGTTGTTGCGAACGAGGAAAAGAAGGTGCCCGTTGAATGGATAACAAAAGAGGGTAACGACGTTACTGACGAAATGGTAACTTATCTCAGGCCGCTTATAAGAGGAACGGTTCAGACTCCGTTCAGAAGCGGGCTTCCCGATTACGTTGACATCAGGCATCTTGACGTCAGGAAACAGAGATACACAGATTAAAAAAGCTCCGAGAATTATCTCGGAGCTTTTAGCTTATCATTCTTTATTCATTAATTTTTTAGCGGCTTCGCGCTGGCCTTCGGGGGTGTCGCGCCAATACTGTGTATACGGGTGGAAGCGTTCCTTCTCTTCCCATATACGCTTAGCGGTTGGCGCCCAGTGCTCGGCGTAATGCTCGCATTTTGCGCAGAGCGCTTCGGCACTTTCGGGGCAATTTAAGTTTGTACTTTTTGCTCCCGTTTTGTTTACGATGTCAACAAGCGCCTGCGGGTTTTCAAGCATCGGGCAGGGGCGGAGCATATTATCGTTAAACGGCTGTCCCTTATAATATTCCTTGAAGAGCGGCGAGGTGAGACATTCGTAAACGCTCTTTTCTCTTATATTACAATCCGAATAATGGATGAAAACGCACGGCTCAACGTCGCCCTCTGAGTTAACGTGGAAATAGTTTCTTCCGCCTGCGATACAGCCGCCTACGAATTCGCCGTCGTTCTGGAAATCAACTGTGAAAATCGGCTTACCCGTTTTGCTGTTTCTCTTGTCGCGGATAGTTCTGTAAACGTGCTCGCGCTGCTCGGGAGTAAGAAGCAGGCTTGTGTCTGCGTCTCCTCCTACGGGCATATAGTGAAAATACCACGCGAATTTTGCGCCGTTTTCAATTTCCATATCGTAGAATTCATCAGAGGTTACAGCCTCATAGTTCTGAGAGGTGTAGCAAACCGAGGTGCCGAAAAGGCATTTGTGCTTTTTGAGGGTGCGCATTGCTTCAAGCACCTTGTCGTATGTGCCCTCGCCGCGGCGGGAATCGGTTGTTTCCTTTGTTCCCTCAATGGAGAGGGCAAGGGTGAGGTTACCCGCTTCCTTCATATCCTCGCAGAATTTATCGTCAACAAGAGTACCGTTTGTGAAGCAGAGGAAGAGGCAGTCTCTGTTTTCTCTTACAAGAGTGAGAACCTCCTCCTTTTTGACAAGCGGCTCGCCGCCCGTGAGCATAAAGAAATGAGTTCCGAGCTCCTTGGCTTCTCTTATGAGCTTTCGCATTTCCTCAAGCGAAAGATTTGACTGATGGCCGTATTCCGCAGCCCAGCAGCCCTTGCACTTTAAATTGCACGCGCTGGTCGGGTCAAAAAGGATAACCCACGGAATATTGCAGTGAAGTTCCTCGCGCTTTGCTCTTAAGGTTGACGTTCCTACGTAACCTGCGTCAATAGCAAAGGTGAGAGCGATATTTTTAAACTGCTGCCTGTCAATATCCTCAAGACCGTTGAAGAGATACTGATGCCAGATGTTGCTCTCGTCTGTTATTATTTCAATAGGCTTGGTAAATGTTGTTTCGGGGTACATACCGCCAACCGCCATTTTTACAACCTTCATAATCCTGAGCATATTGCGCTTAGGATTTTTATAGGTGTAATCAAGCAGCTTATCGCCTATTTTGTGAAGTAATTTTGGGCTGATTTTTGCCATACCTTTTACCTCTTGATTAATGGATTATATCTACAAGCCGGTGACCGGTGACTACATAGATTCTGGTGCTGAGATTTTAAGCATTGTTAAAATGTTTCTGATTGTGTCCTTAACGGCAAGGCACAGATAAAGCCTTGCCTTCATAAGCTCTTCGTCATCGTTCATAACGCGCTGAGCGTTATAGAATTTATGGAAGAGCGTTGCAAGCTCAACAACGTAGTGAGTTATCTTTGCGGGATCATAGTTCCTGGCGGCTGCAACGATTTCCTCAGTCAGCGATGAAAGATGAGCTATAAGCGCCTTTTCCTCGTCTGACGTGAGAAGGTCAAGCTGAGCCATATCGGGTGCGGAGAGCACAACGCCCTGCTCCTCAGCCTTTCTGAGAATTGAGCAGATTCTTGCGTGGGCGTACTGAACGTAGTACACGGGATTTTCGCTGCTCTGCTTTGCGGCAAGCTCAAGGTCAAAATCAAAATGAGAATTCGGCTCGCGCAGATTGAAGAAAAAGCGTGCCGCGTCAATCGGGATTTCCTCAAGAAGAGTGTTGAGGGTGATTGCTTTGCCCGAGCGCTTTGAAAGCTTGATTGTTTCGCCGTTTCTTACAAGGCGCACCATCTGCATAATTACGCAGTCAAGCCTGTCTGAATCAATTCCGAGCGCTGTGAGCGCCGCCTTCATTCGCGGAACGTAGCCGTGATGGTCGGCTCCGAGAACGTCTATTGCCTTGTCAAAGCCACGTGTTACGAGCTTGTTATAATGATATGCAATATCGGGCACGATATATGTCGGCAGTCCGTTTGCACGAACAAGAACTATATCCTTATCATTACCGAATTCGCTCGCTTTAAACCATAAAGCACCGTCCGCCTCGTAGGTTACGCCCTTTTCCTTAAGCGCGTTGATAACATTCTGAACGCCGCCGTTACCGTGAACTGTTGATTCCCTGAACCAGTTATCATAAACGATTCTGTACGCCTTAAGGTCTCTTTCAAGACCCTCAATATTAATCGGGAGGGCATAGTCAACGAGAGCCTTTCTGCGCTCTGAGCTTTCGGCTTCTGCATATTTATCGCCGTTTATCTTTCTGAAATTCTCAGCGTGGGCGGTTATGTCTGAGCCGTGGTAAGCGTCCTCGGGCATTTCGATATCCCTGCCGCATAGCTGAAGGTATCTCACCTCAAGCGAGGTTGCAAATTTTTCAATCTGATTGCCTGCGTCGTTAACGTAAAATTCACGCCAAACGTCGTAGCCTGCAGCGTCAAGAACTGCGGCAAGGCAGTCTCCGATAGCGCCGCCGCGCGCGTTTCCGATATGCATAGGGCCTGTGGGGTTAGCTGATACAAATTCAACTATAACCTTTTTGCCCTTGCCGTAATCTGACCTTCCGTAAGCGTCGCCGCTTTCAAGAACATCGTTTACTATGGCTGAATAGTATCTCTGCGAGAGGTAAAAATTGATAAAGCCGGGGCCTGCAATTTCAGCTCTTTCAAAAAGTGTGCCCTCTAAATCAAGATTTGATACAATCGCTTCGGCAATCATTCCCGGAGCTTTTCTGTATACTCTCGCTCCCGCCATTGCGATATTTGTTGAAAAATCGCCGTTTTTCTTATCAGCGGGCTTTTCGATTATAAATTCGGGTAGCTCAGCCTCGGCGAGCTCGCCGTTTGAAATAGCAGAGTTAACTGCCTGAATAATTTTTTCCTTTAACTGTTCCTGTGTTTCGTATACAAGCTTTGACATAGTATCTCCTAATTTATTTTAAGCTCGACCGTTACCTCGTTCTGAGAAGTTAAGGCGCCGTTTACGTCTATATCGTAGCCGAAGGTGAAAACGCCCTTTTCGCCGTCGAAGCAGTTTTCTATATTTTTTCCGTATATTCCCATAAGAAGGTCGCCGAACTCGGTTGCATAGCTGCAGAGATTGCGCTTTGAGCGTTCGATGATAAGCAGCGAGCCTATAGAGCCCGAGCGGAGCATCTCAACCCTGTCCTCGCTCTTGTTGATGCTGAGCTTGACGTTGGTTGGCTTGAGAGGAGGCTCCTGCTCCTCGCTGTATCTGAGAATATACTGGCTGTCCGTCTCCTCAATGCTGCCGACGGTAGTCATTTCAATTTTATCGGAATCGTTGCCGAGGCGCTGAGTTCCGATAATTTTTATAATTGCATTTTTATCCATAGCTTACCTGAAAAATTTGAAAATATCAACGAATTCACATTCGTTTTCGATGTTCTCCCCGAGGAGCGTTTCAGCCGCGGAGGAGAAATTCTGAGGTCTGTCAGACACAAAATATCTTGCTTTTCCGATATGGCTTTCGCCGTTGAGCATACCGTTTTCGCTGAGATAATCCCTGATATATTTTGCCTCCTCAAGCCCTGAGTCAATAAGGGTTACGCCGTCGCCCGCGATTTTCTGAACAATCGGGGCAAGGTGAGGGAAATGGGTGCAGCCGAGAATTATTGTGTCGCACCCTGCGCTTAAAATATCCTTAAGGTATCTTCTTACAGCGGGGTTTGTAACGTCGTCGTCAACCGAGCACCAGTTGCTCTCAACAAGCGAGACGAGCAGCGGGCAGGCAACCGAGGTTATCTCCGCTTCGGGATTGAAGGCCTTGATTTCCTCGTCAAACGCGCCTGAATTAATGGTTGCGCTTGTTCCCATAATTCCTATTTTGTTGTTTTTTGTTGCGGCTGCAGCAGCCTTTGCCGAGGGGGTTAAGATTCCCGTTGAGGGGAGCGGCAGCGCTTCTATCAGACGGCGGGAAACGGTTGAAACCGTTCCGCAGGCTACGGCTATCATCTTGCAGTCAAAGGACTGAAGAAATTTTATATCCTGCGCCGTGTAGCTTTCAATTGTTTCGTTTGAGCGGGTTCCGTAGGGAACTCTTCCCGTGTCGCCGAAATATACTATATCCTCGTTCGGGAGCAGCTTTTTTATTGCGCGGACCGTTGACAGACCGCCGAGCCCCGAGTCAAATACGCCGATTGGGCTTTTATTCATAGTTGAAATCATCCTAAAATTACAGATAGTTATAATAATCCATATTATATTCTAAATATTTTAACACAATTAAATAATAATATCAACCGCAATTATTTAATATTATTAAAAATTTAAAAATTTTATTAAAAAGCTTACAAACAATAGACAAATTGATAAATTAGTGCTATAATACTAAACTGGTAAAATTTAAGCAGACAAAACGAAAGGAAAATACGATGGAATTAAATCAGGTTTTCAATATAATTGATAAGAATTTGAGCGAGACCAATAAGAATCTCGGCTTTAAAAGGGCGGACAGCCTTTGCAGCGATAACGAGGTGGTTTACACAGGAGACCTCGGAGCGTACAGGCTTTCATATGACGGCAAAAGCAGCATAATGAGCTTTGAGTGCACGTATGAGAATGCCGGAGCAGAAACTGAGTACAATACTATTGCAAGAAGCCTGCTTGAGCTTGATACTGCCGATGATAAGGAAGCAAAATCTCTTTCAAACGAAATGCTTGATGAGATTGAGGGAATGTTCAAGGTTAAAAAGCAGGTGAATCTTGACAAGGTCAAGATGCCGAAATCTGTTTCGAGAACGAAGGCTAAGAGGGGAACAATCAGTTATGATGTGGATTCCCTTGCAAACCGTTTCGGCGCGCTTTATCCCGAGTTCAAAAACGATATCAAGCAGAATATTGTTGACTACGGCGAGTTCCTTCCCGAGACCTTTTTCGCTGAGCACGGTAACGCAAAGGTGCTCAGCATAATCAAAAACGGAACGGAAGCCGAGCAGAAGAGGCTCTTCAAAATGCTCGGAGAGATTTTTGAGGACGGAACGAACGAGGTTCAGGATATAATCGGCGTTACTATCCTCGGCGAAATGAAGAACGACCCTGAGATGATGGCTGTTGCGGATAAATATATGAGCGAATATATGGCGGGCCCCGTTCACGAAATCAATAAAATTACGGCGAAGAACAACAGGTACACCAAAAAGCTCAAGAATCCGCCTGCATACAAGCCGAAGAAGAAAAAGGGCTTTAACCCGACCAATGCTCTCAGCGAGATGAATAACAACAGATAACGGATAATTAAGCTTAAAATCAAAATTTGTCGGTGAACCACGGAGAATATGATGAATAGTGATTTTGTTAAAAAAGGAATAATACTGCCGCTTGTGACCGCGCTTGCAGTTGGCATAATTGCATTTTTTGCAACGGGGAACAGCCTCGGCTCGGTTATTCCGTTTTCAAACAACAGCGAGGTGCTCTATTTTGACGGCGAGCTTTCGGAAAACGCCGTCAATGCCTCAGCCGAGCTCAAAAGCGGGGACCTTCTGGGAAGCGTTAAATCAAAGGAGGAGCTTCCACTCAGATATGAGGCGCCTTATTCAGCGCTTTTAAACGAATGTTCTCTTTGCAAAGACGGAGCAGGGATTAATGAAACGGGCGCGAGCTACGTTGAAATCATCAACAGCAATGCGGGCAGGTTTAACGATTCCCTCAGCGTCTCAGGCAGCTTCGGGGATATGAGCTTTAAAAAGGCAGAGGAGAGAACAGTCGGCAGCAGGGGCGAGGTTTTCCTTATCACCCCGAGAAGCGAAAAAAGCATAGTTGTTTTTTATCAGCTCAAAGGAGAATACGGCCTCTCCTCGGATTTCAGAGCAATAATATATGAGGAGGCGGCGTGATATGGGATTATCTGAAACAAGAAAATTACTTTCGGCTATAAACGCCGTTTTCACGGCAATTGCGCTTGCGGCTATGATTATTTCGGGAACGCTCGGCGCGCTTATCAGCTCCGAAACCTTCCTTGAAAAAATTATGATAACCGACGAGCTCGTTTCGCAGTGCGACTCGCAGCTTGACAAAAAGTTTACCGTCCTTGAGGCTGAAACGGGTATTCCGTTCAGAGTTTTTGAGCAGTCAAAAGAGGATTACAATATCGAGCGCACCCTCAAGCTTGCGCTTCAGAAGCTATACGGCGGGGAGGATCCGACTCTTTATAACAACAATATTGTTGAATATTTTGAGAGGCTGTGCACGGAATTCCTTGACGACAGCGGCTTGAAATATAACAAGGCTGACATTAAAAGAACTGCCGAAAAGGCGGCAGTTATATACTGCGATACCATTGGCTTCCACGGCTCGGATTTCTCGGTTAACAGAGTTCGGGCGATTAAGAATACCTGCTCAAAAATCGGGCTTACGGCGCTTATGATATTGCTTGTAGGAATGCTTATTACCGCGATTATTTACAGCGAGAAAAACAAGGGCATAATCTATGTTTTATCTGGCGTTACCGCAGGCGGTATAGGAACTGCGCTTTCGGGAATCCTCTGCTTTGCTTTCGGTGTGTGGAAGAAAATTGTTCTTTATCCCGACGTATTTGCGGGGGCAGTCGGCAACGCGGTTAAAATATGTATAGGCGTTACAATTCCCGTGGGGCTTGTTATTGCCGCGGCTGCGTTCATTATAATGTTTTTAATGCAGAGAAAAATTGACAACAATTCAAAACGAGCTATTGTAGTTTAAAATTAAATGATATAAGAAAAACGGCTTTATCTGTTCTGTGCAGATTAAAGCCGTTTTTCAATTTCCTTAACTATATCGCTCATCTTTATATCGAGCGCGCACGAGATTCTGTAAAGCGTTTCAAGCGTCGGCTTTCTTTCGCCGCGTTCAATGGCGGAAAGATGAGTCCTGCCGATGTCGGCAAGCCCGCTGAGCACCTCCTGGGAAACTC
>CAMOWP010000003.1 GCA_946628455.1 uncultured Clostridia bacterium
CGCACCCGAGCCGATGTCAATAATCTTATTGCCGTAATCAAGGTCAAAATATTTGAGCACCATAATACTGTCAATAAAATGTTTTATAATTATATCATCGGGGTCTGTAATTGCCGTAAGATTATATTTCTTATTCGTTGATATAAGCTCGCTTGCATACAGCCTGAAGCGGCTGAGCATATTATCGTCAAGCTCTACGCCGATATCCTTTGCATACAGCTTTAATTTCTCTCTGTCAATCATAATGACTCCAAAATTATATTAAGTGCAGTTATATCCGCAGGGTTAACTCCGCTTATGCGGCTTGCCTGGCCTAAATTCTGCGGTCTGATTTTTGAAAGCTTTTCAATTGCCTCGAGCCTGAGCCCTTTAAGCGAGGAGTAATCTATGCCCTCGGGGATTTTCTTTGATTCAATGCGGCGCATTTCCTTAATCTGCGCCTCCTGCTTTTTGATGTAGCCCTCATATTTTATTGAAATTTCAACCTGCTCAAAAACCTCATACGGTAAATCCGGTCGGTCCTTATCAATCTGCGTTAAATCATCATAGCTGACCTGCGGCCTTTTAAGGAGCTCTATCATCTTGCAGCCCTTCTTGAGAGGAGCTGTTCCTTTAGCTTCAAGAATTTGCTGAAGCTCCTCTGTTACGGGAACTGAGAGCGCCTTGATTCGCTGCGTTTCGGCTTCAATCATTTTTTTCTTTTCGGTGAAACGTCTGTAACGCTCTTCACTGATAAGCCCGATTTCATAACCTGTCGAAGTGAGCCTTAAATCCGCGTTATCCTGCCTGAGAACAAGCCTGTACTCCGAGCGTGAGGTCATCATTCTGTACGGGTCCGAGCAGCCCTTTGTAACAAGGTCATCAATAAGAGTTCCTATATAAGAGCCGCCCCTGTCAAGAATAAGCTCACTCTTGCCCTGAATTTTCCGCGCCGCGTTAATTCCGGCAACGAGTCCCTGCGCCGCAGCCTCCTCGTACCCGCTTGAGCCGTTGAACTGGCCTGCGCCGTAAAGCCCTTCAATATCATTAAATTCAAGAGTTGCCTTAAGAGCAGTCGGGTCAACGCAGTCGTATTCAATTGCATACGCCGCGCGCATAACCTGAGCGTTTTCAAGCCCCTTGATGGTGTGAATAAAATCAAGCTGAACATCCTCGGGAAGCGAGGAGGAAAGCCCCTGTAAATAAAGCTCCTCCGTGTTGAGTCCGCACGGCTCGATAAAAAGCTGATGCCGCTCTTTATCCGAAAAACGAACGATTTTATCCTCAAAGCTCGGGCAGTAGCGCGGGCCCTTTCCCTCAATCTTTCCGCTGTACATAGGCGAGCGGTGAAGGTTGTCGAGAATAATCTGCTTCGTTTTTTCGTTAGTATATGTAATGTGACATACCACCTTGTTTTCGGGCTGGGTTTCAGTTTCAAAAGAGAAGGGAACAGTGCGCTCATCGCCCTGCTGAACCTCAAGCGAAGCAAGGTCAACGCTTCTTCTGTTTACCCTGCTCGGCGTTCCCGTTTTGAATCTTCTCAGCGGAATATTGAGCTTTTTGAGAGACGCTGAAAGCGCGTTTGAAGGGAACATACCGTCGGGTCCGCTTTCATATGAAACGTCGCCTATATAAACTCTTCCGCCGAGGAAGGTGCCCGTTGAAATAATAACGGCTTTTGCGGTAAACTCTGCTTCGAGCCTTGTTATGCAGTGCCACAAACCGTCCTCGTCTTTAAAGATGTCAACTATTTCGCCCTGCCTTATGTCAAGGTTTTCCTGAAGCTCAAGGGTGTGCTTCATACCTGCTGAATATTCGCGCCTGTCAATCTGTGCCCTGAGCGAATGAACTGCAGGACCTTTGCCGAGGTTGAGCATTCTTGACTGAAGGGAGTACCTGTCAGCCGCCTTGCCCATCTCACCGCCGAGCGCGTCAATCTCTCTTACAAGGTGCCCCTTCGACGTTCCGCCGATTGATGGGTTGCAGGGCATATTTCCGACCCAGTCAAGGTTAATAGTAAAAACAGCGGTGCTCACTCCGAGGCGCGCCGAAGCAAGGGCAGCCTCGATTCCCGCGTGCCCTGCGCCTATTACTATAACGTCGTAATGTCCTGCAAAATATTTCATCGTTTCACCTTATTTTCCAACGCAGAATTTGCTGAAAATGTTGTTGACTACCTCGGTTGTCGCCTTTTTTCCGGTGAGGGAAAGAAGCTCGTCAGCCGCGCTGTCAATCATAACGTTAATCGCGTCAAAGGTCATTCCCGCCTGTGCCGCGCTGAGCGCTTCGCATATACAGCTGAAGGCATTTTCGCAGTTCTGCTTCTGCCTTGCGTTCGCAAGCATCGGCGCGGAGGAATCAAATTCCGCAACGCCGAGCAGCTCCTCAACAGCCTTTGAGAGCTCCTGTGCGCCTTCGCTGTTTTTCGCGCTTATATATACAACCTTTGAAAAGGCGTTTTCAAGCGCCCTTTCGTCAAGCTTATTCTCTAAATCAATTTTATTAATAACGGCAACGGCTCTCTTGCCGCTGCACTTTTCAATTAAATCAAGGTCGTCTTTCCCGAGCTCCTGCGAGGAATCGAAAACAGCAAGAACAAGCTGCGCGTCATCAAGCGCCTTGTACGCCTTTTCAATGCCTATTGCTTCAACTAAATCATCTGAGCTCCTGAGCCCTGCGGTATCCTTAAGCCTTAAAACAAGGCCGCCGAGGCGGACCTCCTCCTCAACAACGTCTCTCGTTGTTCCTTCAATGTGTGTAACAATGCTCTTTTCGGTGCCCGTCAGCATATTCATAAGGCTTGATTTACCTACGTTCGGCTTGCCTACTATGGCGGTTGACACGCCCTTCGTAACGGTCTGCCCGTTTTCGTAGTTATCAAGAAGCGCGCCCAGCTCGGCTTTACAGCCTTCAAGCGCAGCGATAAGCTCGGTATCCGATAGCTCGGGGATTTCCTCGTCGGGATAATCAACCCACGCCGCCATAACCGCAGATATATCAAGCAGCTTGTCAAGCACGCTGTTTATCTTATTACTCAGCGCGCCCTGTAAAGCGTTAAATGAAGCCCTCAGGCTCTCCTCGCCCGCCGCGCTTATCAGCTCGGCAACGGATTCCGCCTGAGTTAAATCTATTTTTCCGTTGAGGAACGCGCGCTTTGTAAACTCTCCCGCTTCGGCAGGGGAGGCTCCGTTTTTCAGCACCTCTTCAAGCGTTTTCTTAACAAGCAGCATTCCGCCGTGAACGGAAAGCTCGGCAACGTCCTCGCCCGTGTAGCTTTTCGGCGCACGGAAAACAAGCGCAACGGCGTTGTCAGCCTTTTCGCCGTCAATAATTATGTTGCCGTATTTTGCTCTGTATCCCTTAAGCTCGGTTAAGGAGGAATTATCGAGAGGCGCAAAAATCCGTGACGCAATTTCAATAGCATTATCTCCGCTTATGCGTATAACCCCTATGCCGCCTGCCGCAGCTCCGGTTGAAATGGCCGCAATGGTCTTGCTCATAATTTCCTCCTTTCCTTTAATACATATAATAATGGCGAACGCCAACCGTCCGCCATTATTGTTAATCCTTATTTACTTCAATCTTTCCGAATTTCGGAAGGTCTGCTCTGTCAGCCTTCGGAACATAGTTTTCAGGCGCGGAGGTTGTTGCCTTCGGTCTGTCGTTTCTTCTGTTCCTGTTGTCTCTTCTCGGAGCCTTAACTGCTCCGCCTACGGGCTCGATTACAACTCTTCTGTCCTGATTTGAACCGATGGAGCGTGATTCAACGCCTTCAATTTCCTGAACGGCTGTATGAATAACTCTTCTCTCATACGGATTCATCGGCTCGAAGGTGTAGCGCCTCATAGTTCTGAGAACGTATGCTGAATTCTTCTGAGCTAAATGCCTTAAGGTTTCGTTTCTCTTTTCTCTGTAGTTGCCAACGTTAATTGCAACTCTGACATAAGCGTTAGTGTGCTTCTTCATTGCGAGAGACATAAGATACTGAATTGAATCAAGAGTCTCGCCGCGGCGTCCGATAATAATGCCGTAGTCCTCGCATGAAAGCTCTATTGAAACAACGCCCTCGCTGTAGCTTGCGTCAAGCTTTGCGTCCTCAATGTTAAGGCCCTTGATGATATCTGCAAGATAACTCTTTGCATATTCAAGGTCAACGCTTTCGGGAAAATCCTTCTTTTCCTCCGCCTTTGGAGCTTCTGCTTTAGGCGCGCTGTTTTCTGTTTTCTTCGGGGCAGGCTTGGCGTCCTTTTTAGGCTCAGCCTTCTTTGGCTGCTGCTTCTGAGGCGCCTTTTGCTGCTGCTTTCCCTGGTTGCCCTGCTTGTTCTGAGCGTTCTGCTTCTTCTGCTTTTTAGGCTTCTGCTTTTTGTCGCTTGTTTTGTCGTCATAAAAAGCTCTTACCTTGGCGTCTGCACCGCCGAAAATCCATAAAGTCTTCTTTCTCGGCATTTCGATAACCTCGGTATGAACGTCAGCAAGGAACTTATCGGGAGCATTAAGGCCTGCGCGGGCAGCTGCCATAGCTTCTTCAAGCGTTTTGCCCGTTGCTATATATTCTCTTATCATACTTAATTCCTTTTATTCATTAATATTCTTAATGCTTTTTTCTCTTGCTCTTCTCTCTATTGTGTTTTCAATCATTTCTCGCGCAATATTTTTCCTCGGCGGGAAGAATTTGTTTGTAACAAGCTGCTGCAGCGTTGCAATGATGTTTGAAATAATCCAGTAGAAGCCTACTGCCGCAGGAACCTGTAATGAGAACCACGCTGAGAAAACGGGCATCATAAGCATCATAAGCATCATCTGCGGGCCCTGCTGTGACATAGCGGGGTTTGTCTTCTTCTGAATAAGAGTTGACATAACGCTTGATAAAAGCGAGGTGAGAAGACAAAGAATCGGTATGAGAATAATTATTCCGCCGCCCTTGAGGGACGGTGTAGCGGTCATATCGATTCCGAAGATGTTAAGGCTTTCCTTAAACGCTTCAATTTTTGCAATTGCGCTGTCGGTAAAAATACCTCCGAGCTGGTCGTTATTAGCTATGAGAGTCTCTTTATAATTCGCAATGTTTCTTATTATCTCAAGCTGAAGATAGCTTCCGCGCGTTGTTGCCTTGAAATTGATAAGCTCAGCAATTTTCTGGGTGTAATCTGCGGTGCGTGTAACTATGCCGATGTTCAGGATATACTGAATCGGATAGTAAATGATACCGATAATACCCATAAGAAATACCATCTGGAACGCCATCGGTCCGCAGCCCATATTCATAGGGTTGTGGCCCTCTCTTGCGTAGAGCTCCTGCATTTCCTGCTGCATCTGCTGGTTAGCCTTCTGCTTCTGTCTCGGGTCCTGGATGCTGTTTACATTATACTTTTTCTGAATTTTCTGAATTTTCGGCTGTATGCGGTTTGTTTTAGCCATTGTTCTCTGCTGCCTTAAGTTGATAGGGAACAGAACTGCTCTTGTGAGAATTGTGAAGATAATAAGAGCAATAAAATAGTGGCCGTTGAAGGCTATCAGAAGCCCTTCCATACATTTACCGAAAAGCCAATAGAGAGGTCTGAATATTGCTATACCGCTTGAAACTCCGCGGGCAGCAAGTGTAATAAAATCAAATGTTAACACTGAATTTTTTCCTCTTCTGTTTTACTTGTTTTTTTCTTTTTTCGGGGGAACGGGATCGTAGCCGCCCTTAAAAAACGGATTGCATCTCATAATTCTTAATATGCCGAGCCCCAGCCCCTTGAGCGGGCCGTGAATCTGGATAGCCTCAAGCATATACTGAGAGCAGGTGGGCGTGTAGCGGCAAGCCCCGTGCGAAAATCTCGGAGATAAGGTTAGCTGATATGTTTTAATCAGAAAAATCATTGCCTTTTTCATCAGGCTGCTTATCATCTTCATTGATAACACCAAGCTTTTTGAACTGCGCGGTCATCTGCTTTAAAACTGACTGCATTTTAACGCGGCTTGTTTTTCCTCTTGCTACGAAAACAAAGTCATAGCTTCCGTTAAGGCTGCTCTCAAGCTGAGCAAAGGCTGCGCGGATAACGCGCCTCGAACGGTTTCTCTCAACCGCGTTTCCGATTTTTTTAGAGGTTGTTATTCCGTAACGCGAAAAGCTGCATCTGCTTTTCATAACATAGGTAACAAGCACATCTCCCGCTTCGCTTTTCCCTCTGTAATAAAGCCTGCGAAAGTCTTTATTTTCTTTTAAGGTTTGACTTTTCATGTCGCACCCCGTTTCGGTAAATTAGTAGGAAAGCTTCTTTCTTCCCTTAGCACGGCGGCGCGCAAGCACCTTTCTTCCGTTTCTTGTTGACATTCTCTTTCTGAAGCCATGCTCCTTCTTTGCATGTCTCTTCTTAGGCTGGAAGGTTCTCTTCATTCTTTTCACTCCTTTTCTGAGATTAAACTGGTCTTAATCTGTATGTTCTCTGTGCGGTATAGCACAGGCATATTACAATTCGGAATCCGGTTTTCGGAATTCGGAATTATTGACTGTTTTTGCGCTGTCTTACGTCTGAACAGACTAACAGCCTTGATATTATAATTTATAATAATCAATTTGTCAACTAAAACTTGTATTTATTAAAATAATATATTATAATAACCCTATATGTTGGGGTTGCTCTTTGAGCGAATCACAATTATTTATATTTTCTTCGGAGGAAAACGGTATGTTTGGCATTATCGGAGCAATGGACGTTGAGGTTGACGAGCTTAAAAAAATGGTATCCTCGCCCGTAACAACAAAAATCGCAGGGATTGATTTTGTCTGCGGTGAAATTGAAAATGTAATGGTCTGCATTGCGCAGTGCTCGCCCGGCAAGGTCAACGCGGCGCTGTGCACCCAGATAATGATTGACCGCTTCAGCGTTGAGTTTATCGTCAACACAGGCGTTGCGTGCTCCCTTTCCGACGAGGTGAGAATAAAAAATATAGTTATAGCAAGCGACGTCTGCCAGTATGATATGGATTCAACGGGCTGCGGGGACCCGCTCGGATATATAAGCGGGCTGAACGTTATTAAAATCAGCGCAGACCCCGCTATTTCCGATTCTCTTGCAAGAGCTGCAATAAGCTGCGGTGAAAAAATTCACAGGGGCTCAGTAGCAAGCGGAGACACCTTCATTGCGTCCAACAAGCTGAAAAAGCATATCGCCGATTCCTTCGGCGCAATCTGCGGCGAAATGGAGGGTGGCGCGATAGGTCAGGTCTGCTATGCAAACGGCGTGCCGTTTGCCGTTATCCGCTCTATATCTGACGGCGGCGACGATAATTCGTATATTGATTATCCGACCTTTAAAAAAATCGCTGCGAATATCTCCACAGCGATTCTTGTAAGCTTTATTAAAGAACAGAAGGTTCAGCTTGAATTTTAATCAAGCTTATAGTTTTCAAGGATGTACTCCTCAGCTTCGCCGATAAGGTCGCTTAAGGCTGTGCGCTGAGAAATTTCCATTCCCGTTCTTGATTTATCCTCAATAAACGCAAACTTTGCGTCCTGAAGCGCAATAGCTGCCGTAACAAGCTCTCTTCCGACAATGTAATCAAACTTGAAAAGCTCGGTTGGGAGGAGCCCAGTTTTGGCAAGAGTGAGCGCTCCGCGATAAACGGTAAGCATATAATAGTTGTAAATAAGGTGCTTTGCCTGCTCGCTTGTTACGGAAGCAGCGGCAACGTCAAGAATATTCTTTGTTGCCTGTGCAAGCGTTGAAAAGGATTTTCCCTGCTCGCCGTCGCCCAAAACACCGAAGGACGCAGTGTCAAGGCCGTTTCTTGATTCGCTCACGCCCAAAAGGTAATCTGTTGTAACGCCGTAATATTTGCTGCATTTTATAACAAAATCAAGGCCGCATTCCCTTATGCCCTTCTCATAATGCGAAAGCAACGCCTGGGATATTCCAAGGTCAGTTGCCGCTCTTTTCTGGCTGATGCCTCTTTCTTTTCTCAGCTGGGACAGGACTACGGCAAATTTTGAAAGCTTTTCCTTCTTTTTTTCCATATTCATCAATCCATATCTCAAGTATTAATATACATATTGTAAAATAAAAGCGCGCCAAAAGGCACATTCTCATTATAGTTCAAATTATACGCATTGTAAATAATTTCTGCGCTTTTGTTACTTTTTTGTAACAAGAGGCAATAATTGTGAATATTCGGAGGTTCTCGGAGCATGAAAACATACACCTTGTATTTATTCAGACACGGTCTGACCAAGGGAAATATCAACGCACAGTATATTGGGCATACAGATTATCCGCTCACAACAGATGGTATAAATCAGTTAAAAGCCATCAAGGCAAAACACCATTATCCCGAGGTTGATGCTGTCTTTGTTTCGCCGCTGAAAAGGGCAATGCAAAGCGCAGATATTATGTTCCCAAAAAATAACAAAATTGTAATAGATAACCTTATTGAATATAATTTCGGCGAGTTTGAGGAGCGCACAGCGGACGAGCTGAAAGACAATGAGGACTTTCAGAACTGGCTCCACGGAGACATACATGCGCGCCCTCCCTTCGGTGAAACAAACGCGGAATTTATACACAGAGTATGCGACGCGTTTGAAAAGATTATAAACGGCTGCGTTTCGGAAGGAATAACCGATATTGCCATAGTAACTCACGCGGGCGTTATTATGACTCTTCTCGCGTGCTACGGGTTGCCCGAGGCTCCGATGGCGCACTGGCAGATGGACCCCGGCTACGGCTATAAGCTGAGAATAACGCCTTCGCTCTGGATGCGCTCAAACAAGCTTGAGGTTGCCGACACCTCGCCCGAATCTCTGAATAAAGAAGAAAAACAGTAAAAAGAGTAAAAACACCGCTGAAGGGACGCCCCGGACGCGGTGTTTTTTCTGTTATTTATTCTGCTGTTTGTGTTTTTTGTCATATAAAAGCGCTGCCAGAAGCACAACGCCGTTTAACGCTTAGTATAAAAAAACAGACCGACGGGCCTTCCCGTCGGTTTGTTTTCTTTTTACTGTTTATCCTCGTCCGTTGTCGGCGGGAGAGTTGATTCCTCACCGTAATTCTCGTTGACGTAGGTGTCCGTTGTTGCGCGTGCGCCGTCGGCAAAAATTCCCGTCTGCTTGACGGTTTTTGTGTCAACTCTCACGTGCGCAAGGGTTATGCTTGTTTTTCCGTAAATTCTCTTCTGAACCATATATGCGTCAGCGGGGAAATCTGCCTTCCAAATCCACTGTGAGCCGTATTCGGGCTTGAAGTTTCCGCCCTTGAGGTTCATTTCGGGAACGTTTGTTGTTTCGGTTTCGTAATCAAGCCAGCCCTCGGATAGCGCATACGTTGCGATTTTTATGATGTCATTCTTGCCGAAGCTCGTCTTAACGTAGGGGATAAGCTTCTTTATAATTTTGAGCATCTTTGTTGTTGAGGCGCCCTTTGTCTGTTCAAAAATCTTGACGAGGCAGGTTTTCTGTCTGTCAGCTCTTGCTCCGTCTGAATCAATATGCCTGATTCTGCAGTATGCAAGCGCCTGCCTTCCGTTGAGCTTCTGAACTCCCTTGTCGCCTTCAAATTTCTTTGTAATCCAGACGTCGCCGTAGGTTTTCGGGTGGCTGTTAATCTCAGTGATTTCAGCCGCCGTGAGCTCAAGCTCGACGCCTCCGAGCGCATCAACGATAGATTTAAACGAGTCAAAGTTTACTATTGCGTGGCCGTCGAGCTTAATCTTGTAAAGCTGCTCAATGGTGTGCTTGTAAACCTTTATATCTCCGAGCGACATCGCGCCGTTGATTTTGCCGAACTGACCCGTTTCCTCGTTGCCGAAATCCGTTTCCCAGTAAGCCCAGGCATCTCTGAGAATTGAGGTAAGCGTTATCTTCCCCGTGTCAACGTTAACGCTGACTATGATAGCCGAGTCTGCTCTTGTGCCCTCTTCAAGCAGCTTGTCGCCTCTGGTGTCCTCGCCTATAAGAAGAACGTTTAAAACGTGCGTTGAGGAGCATGGCGTTCCGTTGTGATACCACGTTTTTATCATATCCTCAAGGGAGGCGAGCTCCGTTGCCTCTGTCTCCTGAATCGGGTCAAAGTTTTCAACAAGCTTTTTCATTCCCTGCCATTCAGTTGTGGTAACGGTGGTTTCGCTGTCATCGGTTGAGTTATGGATAATCTCGTTAATCCAGTCGTTCGCGGTAATTGCAAATACCGCGCCTGCTGCGAGAATCAGAACTAACAGCGTTACGATAACGGCGGTAAGGATTTTTTTCGTTTTGCTTTTGGGCTTCTTTTTCTTTGCTTCCTCGGGCTGTACGACTTCTGCTGCCGAATCCTCGGCGCTCTCCTCTGAGAGCGAAAAGCCATCGCCGTCTTCCTCGGCAAGCGCCATAAGATTTACCATTTCTTCCGCTTCGCCGTCCTCAGCCTGACTCTCATCATTTTCTTCTGCTTCTTCGGGCTCTGCGGGAGCTTTTGCAACAGGCTCAGCCTCTGCTTCGGGAGCCTCCTGCGCCGTTTTCTCCGGCTCTGCAGGCTCAGCCGTTTCTGTTGCGTCGTCAGATGGCGCTTCCTCAGCGGCGTTTTCCTCTGCTGCCTCTTTTTTCGGCGGCGTTTCCTCCTGAGCGTGCTCCGCCCCTTCTTTTCTCTTTTTGACCTCTGAAAGAATGTCGTCAATATTGTAATCGTTTCTGTCCAATATGATGTCTCCTCTGATCAATTAACTGGGGTTGGTTATTCCTCGCTTGCTTCAGCTTCGGCTGTTTCCACTTCGCTCTCGGCGGTTTCTTCCGCCTCCTCTTCCTCGTATCTGTCTACGATGGAAAGCGTTGCGAGCCTTTCGTTTTCCTTTACCCGCATAACCTTAACGCCCTTGCTCGGACGCTTGAAGGTTGAAATCTGGTCCGCGTGGGTACGGATAACAACGCCGTCGGTTGTAATCATAATAACATCGTTTTCATCGTCAACAGGAGCAATCATTGCAACCTTGCCGTACTGCTCGGTACGGTAATTGATAAGGCCTTTACCTGCTCTTGACTGAACTCTGTAATCGTCAAATTCGCTCTTTCTGCCGTAACCCGTTTCGGATACTGTGAGAAGCTGCTTGCCCTCAATTGAAACGGCGAAGCCGACAACATAGTCTCCCTCCGCAAGGTTTATTGCCTTAACGCCTCTTGCCGTTCTGCCTATAAGCCTTGCGTCGCTTTCCTTAAAGCAGATTGCCATACCGTCGTGCGTTGCAACAACAAGCCGTCTGTTTCCGTCTGTTACGTCAACCCAGCAGAGCTCGTCGCCCTCGTCAAGATTGATTGCAATAATTCCCGTTTTTCTTATATGGTTATACTGGTCAATTGCGGTACGCTTGATGATTCCGTTTCTTGTTACCATGCAGAGATACGCTCTCTCCTCTTCGCTCGGAATGTTTACCATTGCCGAAACGGTTTCGCCGTTTTCAAGCGGAAGAAGGTTGACTACATTTAGTCCCTTGCTTGTTCTTGAAGCCTCGGGAATCTGGTAGCCCTTTAGCTTGAACACCTTGCCCTTATTGGTAAAGATAAGAATAAAATCGTGTGTTGAGCAGGTGAACATAGTCTTTGCATAGTCCTCCTCGCGCCTGCTCATACCCATAATGCCCTTGCCGCCTCTGTTCTGAGCGCGGTAGGTGTCTGTTGTCTGGCGCTTGATATAGCCCTTTTCGGTGAGTGTGAAGATACAGTCCTCAACGGGGATTAAGTCCTCATCGTCAACGTCTCCCGTAAACGCAGAAATCTCCGTTCTTCTCTCGTCTCCGAATTTCTGAGCAATCTCGCGCGACTCCTCTTTTATTATGTCAAGGATTCTCTGCTCATGCGCAAGAATATCGGTATAATCCTTGATTCTTGCATGGAGGTCGTCGAGTTCGTTCATAATCTTTTCGATTTCAAGCCCTGCAAGCTGACCTAAACGGTAAGCAACGATTGCGCTTGCCTGCGGGTCGTCAAACCCGAATTTGTCCATTATCGCCTGCTTTGCCTCTGCCTGGCCTCCGCGGCACGCACGGATTGTTGCAATAACCTCGTCAACAATGTCAATCGCCTTTGCAAGACCTTCAAGAATATGTGCTCTCTCCTGAGCCTTTTTAAGGTCGTATTCCGTTCTTCTCTTTATTATATCCTTCTGGAATACAATGTATTTTTCAAGAATCTGCTTGAGGTTCATTACCTTCGGAACACCGTCGTCAAGCGCAAGAAGAATTGCACCGAAGGTAACCTGCATATCAGTCATTTTATACAGATTGTTTAAAACTACCTGAGCGTTAGCGTCGCGCTTAACAACAATTTCAATGTGCATTCCGCGTCTGTCGGAATAATCCTGAATGTCAGCAACGCCCTCAAGGCGCTTTTCCTTAACCAAATCGGCTACTCTTGTTATGAGCCTTGCCTTGTTAACGCCGTAAGGAATTTCGGTTACAACTATCTTGAAACGGTCTCCCTTAGTTTCAATTATCTCGGCTCTTGCACGAACGTAAATTTTTCCGCGGCCTGTTGAATAAGCCTCTCTTATGCCTCTTGCGCCCATAATGATTCCCGCAGTCGGGAAATCGGGGCCCTTGATATGCTCCATAATTTCATCGAGCTCAGCCTCGGGGTTATCTATAAGGCAGCACATACCTTCAACGACCTCGCGCATATTGTGAGGCGGGATATTCGTTGCCATACCAACGGCTATACCCGAGGAACCGTTAACAAGAAGGTTCGGAAAACGTGCGGGCAAAACGGTAGGCTCGTTTTCCGTATCGTCAAAGTTCGGCGCCCAGTCAATGGTGTCCTTCTTGATGTCGTCAAGCATTTTCATCGCCGTTTTTGAAAGACGGGATTCAGTATAACGGTATGCAGCCGGCGGGTCTCCGTCGATTGAGCCGAAATTTCCGTGACCGTCAACAAGAATATGTCTCATTGAGAAGGTCTGCGCAAGCCTTACCATAGCGTCGTAAACGGAAGCGTCACCGTGAGGGTGATAATGACCGAGCACGTCGCCGACAGTTGTTGCGCACTTTCTGTACGGGTTAGTTGGGTATAAATTGTTCTTATACATTGCGTATAAAATTCTTCTGTGAACGGGCTTAAGTCCGTCTCTTACGTCGGGCAGCGCACGCGATACGATAACGCTCATTGAATAATCAAGAAACGCCTTTCTTATCTCGTCGCTGATTTCAACGTCAAGAATTTTTTGGTTGTCATATCGAATTTCTTCGTTCATTCATTTTTCCTCCTGCGTCGGAAAATATACATATTAAAAGTAAATAGTTAGAAGTTAAAAGCCAGAGGTTAGATATCTAAGTTTTGTACGAACTTAGCGTTCTTTTCAAAACAGCGATACTGCTTTATGAAACTCAGTTGACCTCTCAACAACGAAACAGTCCCCCGGACTGTTTCTCCCGCCTCTCACTCCCTTTGGTCGTGACAAGCGGTGTTTCGTTTGAGCCCCGCCGTTTTGCGCGTTTATGTTTGTTTATATATCTAAATTTTGTACGAACTTAGCATTCTTTTCTATAAACTCTCGGCGGGGCTCAACATTGTCGCCCATAAGAATTGAGAAATTCTCGCTTGCTCTCTGCGCGTCATCAATAGTAACGCGGAGCATCGTTCTGTATTCGGGGTCCATTGTGGTTTCCCAGAGCTGCTCGGGGTCCATCTCGCCGAGACCTTTGTATCTCTGAATATCGCACTGTCCGCCCATCTCCTCAACGATTCTGTCTCTCTCGTCGTCTGAGAAGGCGTACTGCGATTTCTTGCCCTTACTTACCTTAAAGAGCGGCGGCTGAGCAAGATAAACGTAGCCCTCTTCAATAATTTTCGGCATATAGCGGAAGAAGAAGGTGAGAAGCAGCGTTCTGATGTGTGCGCCGTCAACGTCGGCATCCGCCATAATTATTATTTTATGGTATCTGAGCTTGTTTATGTCAAAATCCTCGCCGATTCCTGTTCCGAGAGCCATAACAACGGGAACAAGCTTTTCATTTGAGTAAACCTTGTCAACTCTTGCTTTTTCAACGTTGAGCATTTTACCCCAGAGAGGAAGAATTGCCATATGCTCTCTGTCTCTTCCTTCTTTTGCGGAGCCTCCTGCGGAGTCACCCTCAACGATATAGATTTCGCATTTTGAAGCGTCCTTGCTCGTGCAGTCTGCAAGCTTTCCGGGAAGAGAGTTGCTCTCAAGCGGAGATTTACGCCTTGCGTTTTCTCTTGCCTTTCTTGCAGCCTCTCTTGCTCTTGAAGCGTCAAGCGCTTTGTTAAGAATAGCCTTTGCAACATGAGGATGCTCCTCAAAATACGTCATAAGCTTATCGTAAATAAGCGAGGAAACAAGGCCTGTAATATCTGTATTTCCGAGCTTGCCCTTTGTCTGTCCTTCAAACTGAGCCTCTGTCAGCTTAACGGATATAACAGCTGTAACGCCTTCTCTTACATCGTCACCCGAAAGCTTTTTGTCGCTGTCCTTAAGTATTCCGAAACGCTTTCCGTAATCGTTGAAAACTCTTGTGAGTGCGGTTTTAAAGCCCGTTTCGTGTGTACCGCCGTCAACGGTGTTGATGTTGTTTGCAAAGGATAAAAGTGTTTCGCTGTATTGGTCTGTGTAGCAAAGAGCAACCTCGGCGCTTCTGTCGCCCTTAGTTGTGGAAATATGAATTATTTCCTCCTGAATCGGAACATAGCCTCTGCTTTCGTTAATGTATTTAACAAATTCTCTTATACCGCCTTCATAGCAATAAACGCTGGTGTGCTCCTCGTCCTCGTATCTGTCGTCAGCCGAGCGGTCAAATTTTTCTCTCTTGTCGCAAAGAGAAATGGAAAGACCTGCGTTGAGGAACGCCTGCTCTCTGAGCCTTCTCTGAAGAATTTCAAAATCGTATTTTGTAGTTTCCTGGAAAATATCGGGGTCAGCCTTGAATTTAATAAAGGTTCCGTGGCCGTCACTGTCGCCGATAATGTGAAGGTCGTTAACGGGAATACCTCTCTCAAAGCGCTGAGAGTAAATATGTCCGTTCTGGGTAACCTCAACCTCAAGCCATTCAGACAGCGCGTTAACTACCGAGGAGCCAACGCCGTGCAAGCCGCCTGAAACCTTGTATCCCGAGCCGCCGAACTTACCGCCTGCGTGAAGCACAGTAAGAACAACCGTAACTGCGGGAATACCCGTTTTTTCGTTGATACCCGTCGGAATTCCTCTTCCGTTATCGCGGACTGTTATGATGTTGTCGGGAAGAATTTCCGTTTCAATGTGAGTACAAACGCCTGCAAGCGCCTCGTCGATTGAGTTGTCAACAATCTCATAAACAAGGTGATGAAGCCCTCTCGGCCCTGTTGAGCCTATATACATACCGGGGCGTTTTCTTACCGCTTCAAGCCCCTCAAGGACCTGAATATCATCGGCGTTATACTCGTCCGTAACAATTGTATCGATGTCCTCTTCCTCTAAATTTGTTGTTTTAATTTCCTCTGACATATATTTCTCCTTTACGAACAAAAACTGTCATTTTACTTACTTCTTTTATTTAATGTGCTTGTATTAATCGGGCTTACGTAAACCATATCGTCGGTTACAACAAAGCTTTTCGGCAATTCAAAATTAACGTATTCCACTCTGCCCGCTTTTTCGGCAGAGGAAAGATAATCTCTTGTTGCTTTGTTTACCGTTGAGGTATCCATATCAAAAATCCCGATTATTTTTTCATCGGTAATAACCGTGTTTTCCCCTAAATGAATAAACATATCAATCTGTTATTTTTCCGTTTTCAATATGTATTGTTTTTCCGTCCTTGAGGCGCAGAATCTGTTCCTTGTCACAGCACGTAATGAAAACCTGAGAGCTTTTGATGTGGTTAAGTATATAATCCTGCCTTCCCTCATCAAGCTCGCTCATAACGTCGTCAAGCAGCGCAATCGGCTCAACGCCCGTCATCTCCTTAAGCAGCGCCGCCTCTGCAAGCTTTATTGCAAGAACGCAGCTTCTCTGCTGTCCCTGCGAGCCGTAGGTCCTCGCGCTTTTACCGTTAATCAGAATTTCAATGTCGTCTCTGTGAGGCCCTTTTGACGTTGTTTTATTAACAATATCCTGAATTTTTGTCTCCTCAAAGGCTCTGAGCAGCTTATTTTCAATTTCTTTTACATCAAACGTAAAATCACTGCAGCCCTTGTAACAAAGGTTTATTTCTTCCTTATTTCGGCTTATTCCCGAATATACCTGCTTTGCAAACGGAAGAAGGGATTCTATATATTTAAGCCTCTGAAAAATGATTTTTGCGCCGATTCTCGCCAGATTCTGATTCCAGATATAAAGCATTCCGTCAAGCTCGGGGTGCTTTACCATATCCTTAAGAAGAGAATTTCTCTGCTCAAGCGCTCTGTTATATTCCTTAAGCAGCTTTCTGTAATTTGATTTAATCTGACACAGCGCGTTGTCGATAAAATAGCGTCTCTCTCTCGGACCATCCTTAACCATACTTAGATGAACAGGTGAAAAAACAACTGCTTTAAGCTCATTGGACAGCTCGCTTGCGCCTTTATTTTTTATACCGTTTAAGGATACGCTTCTTTTATCCTTTATAACAATCTGCGCGTTTTGCTCGCGTTCGTTGCTTTCAAAATCAATTTTCAAAACACTCTGTTCAGAGTTAAATTTAATCAGCTCTCTGTCCTTTGCGCCTCTGAAGCTTTTTGCTCCGGTAAAAAGATAAATTGCCTCAATTAAATTTGTTTTGCCCTGAGCATTTTCGCCCCAGATAATATTTACGTCGTCAAAGGAGGCGTCGAGTATATCAAAATTTCTGAAATTTTCTAAATGAATACTGTTAATTTTCATTACAAACAATTGTATATTCTGTTCCCAAAGCGGTTACCACGTCGCCGTTTCTGAGCTTTTTGCCTCTTGAAAGGCAGATCTCTCCGTTAACTCTGATAATTCCGTTTTGGACCATTTCTTTAGCTTCTCCGCCCGTCATTGCAATTCCCATAAACTTTAAAAATGCCTGAAGCTGAATAAATTCAGTTGTTATTTCAACATTTTCTTTTTTATGAGGGGCGCTTTTTACCTTAATTTTCATTTTTAAGCCTTACCGGAAGAACAAGGAAAAGGAAGCTTTCACCCTCTATAGGCATAATTTTTACGGGGCTTACAGGGCCTGCAAGCTCAATTCTTACCTCATCAGTATCCGCCGCGTTAAGCGCTTCCATAATAAATTTTGTGTTAAAACCGATTTCTACTCTGTCTCCCTGAGTATTAGCGTGAGTGTAATCAATAACGCGTCCGAGAGATGAAACCGTTGAAACCCTTAGCTGGTCGTTATCAAAAAGGCAGCGAATCGGATTTTTCTGATTGTTTTCAATAACAGGCAGCGTTCTGTCAATACAGGTAATTGCGTCGTTTGTATTGATTAAAACCGTTGTTGAAATTGTTTTTGGAACAGCAGTTCTGTAATCAAGAAATTCGCCGTCAAGGAGCCTTGAAATTATTGAATAATTTTCAACCTCAAAAATAATATGACGTCTGCCGATACTTATTTTTATATTTTCTTCGCTTTCTGTGTTCATAAGCTTTAAAACTTCTCTTATAGTTTTCTTCGGAACTATAAAGGTAATGCTTTCTCCGCTGTATGAAACCTTTTCTTTTCTTATAGCAAGCCTGTAGCCGTCAACGCCTACAAGCGTTATTTCATCATTATTTATATCAAATTTTAATCCTGTATAAACAGGCTTTGAGCTTTCAGTGTCTGCAACTGCAAAAACAGTCTGAACAATCATTGAATGTAAAAGCTTCTGATTAAGCTCTAAATTCTGACCGCCGTTAACAGAAGGAAGCTCCGGATAATCGTCTGCATCAATTCCCGTGATATTATACTGAACGGCGCCGCTGATAATTGAAACTGCAGTTGCTTTTGTTTCAATTGTAACATATTCATCGTTAAGCTTTCTTAAAATATCACAGAGAATTTTTGCATTTATTATAATTGCGCCTGCTTCAATAACGTCAACGCTTAATATAGTGTTGATGCCGAATTCAAAATCATATCCCGTAAGAGAAAGAGTATCCGAGCCGCATTCGATAAGTATACCCTCAATAGTCGGAATCGTTACCTTTGAGCTAACTGCTTTTATTACATTATTACATGCAACGTTCAGCTCTTTTGTATTACAAGTAAATTTCATTTAATTACACTGCCTTTCATAAAAAAATTTGATGTGTTGATTAAAAATGAAAATTGCAAATTTTCACTTTTTCGAAGAAATCATTAAAATTTATATAGTTATAATAATAGAGTATGTGTAAATTTTGTAAAAGTCTGAAATATTTAGCTATTTCGGCATTTTTTTTCCACATTATTATGCTGTCAGAATCTGTAAAAAATGTGTAATTTGTGGAAAAACAACATTTTACACAGAGACCTTAAAAACTTTACAGTGGAAAATAAAAACTTTGTGGAAAACTATTCGTTTTTTATATTGTTAATTATATCAAGAACCTGAGAATTCAGAGTTGAATTTGAAGCAAGAATTTTTTCCAGTTCTTCAATATTATAGCTTACCGTTGTGTGGTCCTTATTAAATTCTTCACCAATTGCTGTGTACGGCATATCGGTAATATTTCTTATAATATAAAAAGTCATCTTTCTTGCTGTTGAAATGCTCGCAGTTCTCTTTTTTGAATATATATCCTCAACGGAAATTCCCGTTGTTCTGCTGACCTCGTCAACAACTCTTTTAATTGTAACGGGAAGAGGAGGAGTATTATCAATAACAATTTCATCAATTGCAGATTTTGCAATAGCAATAGTCGGAGTTTTCTGGTCACCGAAGGTGCATTTTGCCTGCAAGGTTTTTGTTATTCCCTCAAGCTGACGGATGTTTGATTTAACTCTGTCAGCAATGTATTCAACCACTGAGTCGTCAATTGTAAAATTAAGAAGCTGGGCTTTTCTTTTAATAATTGCACAGCGCGTTTCAAATTCCGGAGACTGAATGTCGGCAAGCAGACCCGAAACAAACCTTGAGCGGAGTCTGTCGGTAAGAGAATGAATTTCCTTCGGCGGTCTGTCAGAAGTGAGAACAACCTGCTTTCCGCTTTCAACAAGCGAATTAAAGGTGTGGAAAAATTCCTCCTCAGTCTGCGTTTTTCCTGCAATGAACTGAATATCGTCAACAAGAAAAACGTCGATATTATTCCTGTATCTGTCATGAAATTCATTTACCGTCTTGCTTTCAAGCGCTTCAATAAATTCATTTAAAAATTTTTCAGCGCTAACATATTTTATAACAAGGTCAGGATATTTTTCGCTTACCTCATGGCTGATAGCATTTAAAAGGTGAGTTTTTCCGAGACCTGACGCACCGTAAATAAACAGCGGGTTATAATCGGTTATATTTTCTGAGTTATTAAGAATTCCTCCGGGATTACCTGCAACAGCCTTTGCTGCAGTATATGCAAATTTGTTTGAAGGACCGGATATAAAATTTTCAAAAGTAAATGTTGAATTTCTGAAATCTTCCAAATCAAATGATGTAAGAACGTTCTGAGGCGCAGATATTTCGTCAACAGAAAGGTATTCAATTTCACAGTCAAAGCCAATTACTGCTTTAAACGCTTCATGCAAAAGCGAATCGTATTCGTGATGAACTGTTTTTTTCTTAAAATTGCTCTGAAAAACAATCTGTGCAGTGCCGTTGTTAAAATCAAGCATTTTTATATCTTCAAACCAGACTTTATAAACGGTTTCGTTGATTTTACTTTTAATATATTCAAGAATACCGTTCCAGAGCTCGTCCATTGAATTCAAAAACATTACCTCCTTTATAATATATAATACTTATAGATATAGTTATACAGTTAATTATTATAATATATAATTTATAATATGTCAATATTATTTTTAACATTATATTTTTATCTTTGTGGAAAACTCATACTTGTAATTTATAATTCAATAATATATAATCAACTTAACAATAAAAATAAGGGCGGTGAAAAAATGAAAATCTTTAAAAACAGAGGGGATATTTATATTCCAAAATCAAAAAGAGCCTCAAATCAGGCAAAAATTTTATATTCTCTTCTTGTTATTATTGTTGTTTTCACCGTTGTTTTTGTTGGGTATCTTCACAAAAATTATTCAACAGCCTCTGAATTTTTTGCCCGCGGAGAGGTTACCGTGACAGAGGAATATAAGGACACAATCAGCGAGCTGCCGTCGGTAAGCGGAAAAACAAATTTTCTGATATTGGAAACGGATGACGATAAAAAGGATATTCATTATATCTATCTTCTCCAGGCGGACAGAGATAACAAAGCATATAAAACCGCGTCGCTTTCTCCCGAAATGGTAATAAACAACGAAAAGCTGCAGGATATTTATACAGCAGGCGGCGGAATGGCGCTTAAATCAAGGCTGACGGAATACTTTGGCTTTGACATTGATTTTTATGCGGATTTTGACGCAAGCTCTTTTGTTGAATTTGTAAACAAGCTTGGCACGTACGTATATATTTCAAACGAGGATATTAATTTTACAAATAATATTGAGGATGATAAATATACTCTGCGAATTAACGAGGGCGAGCAGACAATCAGCGGAAGCGAAACCTCAAACCTTCTTCGTTATTTCAGCGAGGAGGAGAAAAAATACAGCGCTGAAAACGAGGTTATTCTTAAAGCCTTACCCGAGCTGATTAACGAAAAAAACTTTGAAAGCGCGGACTCGCTTTTCAAGCTGTTTATGAAATCCTGTAAAACGGATATAACAGTCCGTGAATTCGAAAACGGAAAAGACGGCGTTATGGTTTTCTGCGTTTTAAGCAACGACATAACTCTTTATTCGGCACAGACGGAATTTGACGAGGCAAACGCTTTAACGAGCTCATCAATTAAAAACATCAAGGGATATTTCAGTAAATAAGAGGACGGCTTTATGATTAGTGATGAAAACAAAAAAATTATAATGAACGCTGTAAGGGATATTCTCATTGCGGTTGGAGAGAACCCTGACAGAGAGGGTCTTGTTGAAACGCCGAAAAGGGTTGCAAATATGTATGAGGAGCTTTTTTCGGGGCTTGACGAGGACCCGAAGCAGCATCTGAAGCTTTTTAACGAAAAATCAAACGACGAGGTTGTAATAGTGAGGGATATTCCCTTTTCTTCAATGTGCGAGCACCATCTTCTTCCGTTTGTAGGTAAAGCTCACATTGCGTATATACCGAGCGATAATAAAATTATCGGGCTTTCAAAGCTTGCAAGAATTGTTGATAATTTTGCAAAAAAGCCGCAGGTGCAGGAGCGCCTGACTCACGACATTGCCGATTTTTTAAATGAAAATCTTTCACCTCATGGCGTTGCAGTTATTATTGAGGCAGAGCATATGTGTATGTCAATAAGAGGCGCGAAGGCAAGCGGCTCAAAAACCCAAACCTCGGCGCTCAGAGGAAAAATGAGAACCGACGCAAGAACAAGGGCAGAGGTTCTGTCTTTGCTGACTAAGTGATTATGATTTGGAGTTGCAGGGATAAAAAAATTGAATACGGCGGGCGCACCTTGATTATGGGAATAGTAAACATTACCCCCGATTCCTTTTCTGACGGCGGACAGTTTTTTAATAGCGACAGCGCTGTAAAGCACGCGTTGCAGCTGATTGCCGACGGTGCGGATATAATAGATTTAGGCGCGCAGTCAACCCGCCCGGGATATGATGAAATCTCTCCCGAGGAGGAGTGGAAAAGGCTTGAGAGCGTTTTAACCTCACTCAGAAAAGAGACTGAAAAGCCGATTTCGGTTGACACATATTATCCCTCGGTTGCCGAAAAGGCAATTGAGGCGGGCGCGGATATAATTAACGATGTCGGCGGAAGGTGCAGTAAGGAAACGGCGCGTCTGATTAACAGCAGCGGCGCAGGCTGGATAGTTATGCACAACGGAGCAGGCGGCGTTAAAGAGGTAAAGGAATTCTTTAACAAAAATATTACTATTTGTAATAAAAATCAGCTTTGCTTTGATATGGGAATCGGCTTCGGAAAAACGTATGAAGAAAATCTTGAGCTGCTTGCAAACGTTAAAAAATATAAAATTGACGGCGTGCCTCTGCTGCTCGGAACAAGCAGAAAAAGAGTTATAGGCGCGGCGAGCGGAGAGAAAAAGCCCGAAAAAAGAACGCTCGGAAACATTGCGGCGGACACGGCGGCAATTCTCGGCGGTGTTGATATAATCCGCCTTCACGACGTAAAAAACGAAATAAAGGGAATCAGAACGGCAGACGAGATTAAAAAATGGACAAGATAACTATTAAAAATTTAAAGCTGTTTGCATATCACGGAGTAAACCCCGAGGAAAAAGAAAACGGGCAGAATTTTTTTATTGACCTTGACTATTATCTTGACCTTGAAACGCCGTGTGAAAGCGATAACGTTGAAGACACGGTGAGCTATGCAAAGGCAGTTAAAATTATACGCAAAGTATTTACAGAAAAATCCTATGACCTTATAGAAAAGGCGGCGCAGGTTGTTTGCGACGTGCTTTTTGAGGAGTTCTCTCAGATTAAAAAAATTGAAATAACGCTCAAAAAGCCGGAGGCGCCCGTAAGCGCGGAATTTGATTATATGGCGGTCAACCTGACAAGAGAAAGAAAATGAAATATATTATAGGCATCGGAACTAATATCGGAAACAGAAAAAAGAATATTGAGGACGCAATCAGCGCGCTCGGGTTAGTTCCCGAAACAGAGATGCTTCGCTGTTCGTCGGTTTACGAAACGGAGCCTGTGGGCTACGCGGAGCAGGAAAGCTTTTATAACGCCTGCGCGGAGCTTGAAAGCACGCTTGAGCCCAATGAAATGCTCGGTGTCTGCCTCGGCATTGAAGCGGGCTTCGGAAGAATAAGGGAATTTAAAAACGGGCCGAGAGTTCTGGATTTAGACTTGATTCTGGCAGAAAACAAAAAAACCGAAACAAAAAATTTAACCGTTCCTCATCCGCGGTTTAAGGAGCGCAGATTCGTTCTTATTCCGCTGCTTGAGCTTTTCCCTGAGGGAGAAGCATACGGAATCGAATTTAAATCGCATATGCTCGGAATTAAAGGACAAGCAGTAAAGAATGTATAATTAAGAATTAAGAATTAAAAATTAATGGCTGTACAAACTAATATAATAGCCGTGCGCAGCACCGTTAATTCATAATTCTTAACTCATAATTCTTGATTGAAAAACAGGCAAGGATTTCCTTGCCTGTTTTTTTACATAAACGACGACATAGTATCAACTATGTCCGCAACCTTATTTGCAGTTTTTTTGACTGCTTTTTTTGCAACTGCGCTGCTTGGCTTGGCAGCGCTTGCCATTGCGAGCGCAGAGCAAACAGCAAGTGTTGCGCCAACGCCCTTCATAATCATTTTTGATGTGTTTGTTTTCACTTTTTTCTCCTCCATTGCCTGAGCAATAATATTATTTGAAAAAATGAAAACAATAATAGTGTAAAAAATTGTTTTAATTGCTTTGCGCTTTTAATATTCTTCCGTAATCCTTGCCGTTTATAACGCCGTCAAGGTTTATGTCGGGATAAACGTTGTAATTAACGCCCTTAACGCCTGTAAGGTGATTATGGAAATACTCCTCCTTGTCAAGCTCGTAAAGCGTGTTGTTATCGTTATACATATGATAAATGAGGTTACCCTTATCGTTTGCCGCAAGCCCCGTCGGATAGTTTGAAATTGAG
>CAMOWP010000004.1 GCA_946628455.1 uncultured Clostridia bacterium
GGCTTATTAGTCGGAATCTCAACAACGTCGAGCTTATAGATTTCGTCAAATTCTCGAGCCTCGGTAGCAGCGGTACCCGTCATACCGGAAAGCTTCTTATAAAGACGGAAGTAATTCTGGAAGGTAATGGTTGCAAGAGTTTTGCTCTCATGCTCAACCTTAACGCCCTCTTTTGCTTCAAGAGCCTGATGAAGACCTTCGTTATAACGTCTGCCTTCCATAATACGACCTGTGAACTCGTCAACGATTTTAACCTGACCGTCTTTAACAACGTAGTCAATATCTCTTGTCATAACGCCGTGAGCCTTGATAGCCTGGTCGATATGATGACGGAGAGTTGTATGCTCAATATCCATAAGGTTTTCAACGTTGAAGAATTCCTCAGCCTTTTCAACACCGCTCTTGAGGAGGGTAGCTGTCTTAGCCTTCTCGTCAACTACATAGTCGCCGTCATAATTCTCTTCTGTATCTTCCTTGTCGTCAGTTTTTGCAACCTTAACCATAGTAAGAGTTTTGGCAAAGATGTCAGCCTGACGGTAAAGGTCGGTTGACTGTTCGCCCTTACCGCTGATGATAAGAGGAGTACGCGCCTCGTCGATAAGAATTGAGTCAACCTCATCGACGATACCGAAGATATGGCCTCTCTGAACCTTCTGCTCTTTATACTGTACCATATTATCACGAAGATAGTCGAAGCCCATCTCGTTGTTGGTACCGTAAGTGATATCGCAGTTGTATGCCTCCTGTCTCTCAGCATTGCTCTTTTCGTGGATGATAAGACCGACTGAAAGACCGAGGAAACGGTAAACCTTACCCATCCATTCGGAGTCACGCTTTGCGAGGTAGTCGTTAACGGTTACGATGTGAACGCCTTCGCCTGTGAGCGCGTTAAGATATGCAGGGAGGGTAGCAACAAGAGTTTTACCTTCACCTGTTTTCATCTCGGCGATTCTGCCCTGATGGAGAACCATACCGCCGATAAGCTGAACGTCAAAGTGTCTGAGTCCGATAACACGGTCAGCAGCCTCGCGGCAAACTGCAAAAGCGTCGGGGAGGATATCGTCAAGAGTTTCGCCGTCAGCAAGCCTGCCTTTGAGAATCTGAGTCTGAGAAGCGAGCTCCTTGTCGTCCATTTCCTTGTACTTGTCCGCAAGGTCATTAATCTTATTAACTGTTTTCTGGAGCTTCTTAACCTCTTTCTTAGAGTAGTCTCCGAAAATTGCTGTTACAAATTTGTTAGCCATTTATTTTTCACCTCATAGGAAAATTTTCGTAAAATCAATAATATCATAAACAGGATTTTATGTCAATTAATATTTTAATTAATAACATAATAAGGGTTTCGCATTACTGCGACTGGGAAAACGCCTCTTTAATCGCCGTAAGAACTCCGCCCGAAACAGCGTCCTCCGCTTTTTCGTCAAAGCTCAGGATTAAGTTTGATTTTCCCTTTTCAATAGAAACGGTAATCTCTTTGGGATTGTCAGGCACCGTTGCCTCTGAAATTTCAGCATTAAGCTTTTCAAGCGATGTGTCGAGGAAGGTTTCGTTGTTGAGCAGTCCCGCAAGCTCGAAAAGTGATTTTCCGTCCGTCAGCTCCTTGGTGAACTTTGAAGCGATAGCCGCCATATCGCGGTTTTTAACAAGAAGGGTAACCGTCTTGTTTTTCTTGTCTATTGACTTAACCTCAATTTCAAGCTTTTCAAACATAGCTCTGCCGAGCTTTGCAAACTGAGGATGAGATTTTGAAAGATTGAGAATAGTCTTAAGCGTTGAGCTTTTGACATATTTTTCAAGCGTAATGCTGTCAAAATCCTTAAGCGCCTTCTCAACCGTTTCAACGGTTGCGGTTATGTTCTTGTCGCTCATTGAAGCGCCGCCGCTGCAGGCGGAAAGCCCGAGCGAAAACGCAAGGCAGAGCACAAGGCATAAGCTTCTCTTTAAATTCTTCTGCATAATTTACTCCTTAACAGGTAAACGTCATCCTTTTAATTATATATAATTATAAAGCTTTTTGCAACCCAATAATTAAATTTATTAAAAAAATTGCATTTTTTTATCTTATATGGTATAATGCGGACATATAAACTACATTATATTGGTGTAGTATGTCTGTTTAAAGATATTACGAGGATGAAAATGAACGAGTTTTTTGGATATTTATTTGCGCCTATCAAGTGGAAAAGGCTGTTTGATATAGCCGTTTCCTTTGTTGCGCTGATTCTTTTGATACCGCTGTTTATTGTTATTTGCCTTATTCTTTTCTTTACTCCCGACAGTAAGGTCTTTTTCAGCCACGAAAGGCGGGGAAGAAAGGGCAGGCCGTTTAAGATTTATAAGTTCCAGACTATGCGAAACAGTACTCCCAACTGCGCAACCTGCGAGCTTGAAAACCCCGAGCAGTATATAACCGCCCCGGGAAAATTTCTCAGAAAAACAAGCCTTGACGAGCTTCCGCAGCTGTGGAACATCCTTAAAGGCGATATGAGCTTTGTTGGCCCGAGACCGCTTATTTCTAACGAAATGAGAGCGCACCGCTTAAGACTGGAATACGGCGTTTACCGCTACAGACCGGGGCTTACGGGCTGGGCGCAGATTAACGGAAGAGACGATATTTCTCTTATGAAAAAAATGAAGCTCGACAAGGAATACTGCGATAACTGGAGCATAAAATTTGATTTGGAGATACTCTTTAAATCAGTCAAAACCGTTGTAACGCGTGAAGGCTTCCACGAGGGTATGGTGCACAGGAGAAAGTAATTCGTAATTTACGCCGGGCTTCGCCCGCACCCGTTTAAGAATTGAGAATTAAAAATTGAGAATTGAGGGCGGGCTGCGCCCGCACCCAACTTATAACTACTAACTTGCTACTATTAACCGGTGACCGGTGACTATCAGCCAGTGACTAACAAGGAGATAAATATGGAAAGAAACTTTATTGACGGTTATACCGAATGGCAGTCAAACCCCGAAATCGTTGCTGTGGGAAAGCTTCCTCAGCACGCAACCCTTATGCCCTATGCAAGCTATAATGAGGCGCTTAAGGCAAGCCGATATGACTCGTCATACTGTAAGCTTTTAAACGGAAAATGGCGCTTCAAGCTGTATAAAAACTATGCGTACAGACCGTCTGATTTTGCTCAGCCGCTCTATGACGCTCACAACTGGGACAGCGTTATCGTTCCATGCTCCTGGCAGATGCAGGGCTATGACCAGAATATGTACTGTAATGTGCGCTATCCCTGGGAGGGCCACGAGGATATCTGCCCTCCTAACGCGCCTACCAAGCATAACCCCGTGGGCTGCTATTTAAAGCGCTTTCACGTTAATAAAGCAATTCTTGAAAAGAGAGTTGTTCTCTGCTTCGAGGGCGTTGAATCAGCATTTTATCTCTATGTAAACGGCGAGAGAATCGGCTACAGCGAATCCTCCTTCAACAGAGCGGAGTTTGATATAACCCGTTATCTTGTTGAGGGCTCAAACGTTATAGGCGTTGAGGTTTACCGCTGGTGCACGGGCTCCTGGCTTGAGTGCCAGGATATGTGGAGGCTCAGCGGCATTTTCCGCGATGTTTATATCTACACAACCGAGCGCGAATATATCCGCGATTTTGAAATTCACGCAGAGCCTGACGTTCAGCTTCACGACGGCTTTGTTGACGTTACCGTTAAAACAAACGGCGCTTATGAGGGCCTCAGCATAGAAATGAACATTGTTGACGAGGACGGTGCTGTGGTTGCGCTTGATTCTCAGTACGCAAGCGAGGACCATGTTACGAAGCTCAAGGCGATTGTTACAAACATCAAGCCCTGGAGCGCTGAAAAGCCAAACCTTTACACAGTTGTGTTCACTCTTAAAAATAACGGAACTCCGATTGAATATATCTCTCAGCGCATTGGCTTCAGAAAGGTTGAAATCAAGGACGGAATTATCCGTATCAACGGAAAGAGAGTCGTTTTCAAGGGCACTAACCGCCATGAGTTTGACTGCCGCACAGGTCATTACGTAAGCGAAGAGACTATGCGCAGGGATATTGAGATTATGAAGGCGAACAACATCAACGCCGTAAGAACATCTCACTATCCAAACGCTCCGCGCTGGTACGAGCTTTGCGATGAATACGGCCTTTATGTTATTGACGAAAATAATATGGAGACCCACGGCACGTACTGGTCAAATATCGTTGGCTGCCCCGCTCTTCCGGGCTCACGCAAGGAGTGGGAAAAGGCTTGTATGGAGCGAATCAAGGCGCTTTACCACAGAGATAAAAACCACACCTGCGTTGTCTGCTGGTCAATGGGTAACGAATCCCACGGCGGCGATAATGTTAAAAAGATGTATGACTGGCTTAAGGAAACCGACAAATCCCGCTTCGTTCACTTTGAGCTTGACGGCGACCCGAACGAGAGAAGCCTTTCGGACGTTATGTCAAAAATGTACGCAAAGCCCGAATTCCTTGAGGAATATGCATTAACGGGAAGAGACGCGAGACCGTTCATCCTCTGCGAATATACACACGCAATGGGCAATTCCTGCGGCTCAACGGACGAGTACACAAAGCTCTGGGATAAGTATCCCTGCCTTCAGGGCGGCTTCGTGTGGGACTGGGTTGACCAGAGCATTTTGACCGAGGATGAAAACGGAACGGAGTATCTCGCATACGGCGGCGATTTCGGCGAAATGCCTCACGACGGACATTTCTGCGGAAACGGCCTTCTCTTCGGAGACAGAACCCAAACTCCGAAGCTTGCAGAAATCAACAAGCTTTATCAGAACGTTGATTTCAAGGCGATTGACGCGGAGCGCGGAGTTATTGAATTAAAGAATAAATATCTCTTTACCAACCTCAATGAATTTGAGCTTTACTGGGAGCAGGCAAGCGACAAGGGCGTTTTCAGAAACGGCACGGAAACGGTCAGCGCAGAGCCTAACGAAAAGGTTGTTGTTGACCTTGAGCTCGGCAAGGTTTCGGGCGACGAGAGCTATCTCAACCTTAAGCTCAGAGAGAAGAGCGAGGACGGCAGCGGCAGAGTTGTTGCTTACGAGCAGTTTGTTATAAACGAGTTTGAAAACACATATGATGAACTGGCTGAGGACGAGACCCTCCTGGTTTCCGATACATACGGCGAAATTCATGTTGTTGCCGAAAATCTTGACATAAGATTTGAAAGACGTGAAAGAGGCCAGCTTATGTCAATCAAGCTTGACGGCGAGGAGCTTCTCAAGGAGCCTATGCGCCTCAATTTCTGGAGAGCGCTGACTGATAATGACCGCGGAAACCGCGCAGGCTCGCGTCTCGGCTGCTGGAGAGACGCAGGCGACACCCCCGGTATTTATAACAATACTATGTGGAGCATTGAAAACTATCATATCCTTGACGAGGGTAAAAAGGTTGTTGTTACAAGCGTTGCAAGAGTTCAGACCCAGCCCGAATCAAAGGCGATAGTTATTTACACCATTACCTCAAAGGGAATTGAGGTTGACGTTGAATTCAAGGCGGGCGAAAACCTTCCCGAGATTCCTGAGGTCAGCGTTCTTTTCGAGCTCCCGAAGGACTTTGAAAACATCGTTTACCTCGGCAGAGGACCTGAAGAAAATTATATTGACCGCGCAAACGCGGCGGTAATCGGCCTTTACAAAACAACAGTAACGGATATGTGGACCCCGTACCTCAAGCCGCAGGAATGCGCTAACAGAACGGGAGTGAGATACGCAACCGTTATCGGCGACAGGAAGGCGTTTACCCTTGTTGCAGAGCCCGTTATGGAATTCAACGCGTGCCACTGGCTTCCCAAGGAGGTTGAAAACACCCGGCACAATAAGGATTTACCTGAAATTGGCAAAACCGTTATCCGCTGCATTGCCCGCCAGCAGGGCGTTGGCGGCTACGATTCGTGGGGTGCTCACACTAACGAGAAATATAAGAACAAAACGGATAAAACATATCGCCTGAAATTCCAGATAAGATTTTGAAAAAAGTTTATAATTTAATGCTTGACTTTTACAGACGCAAGTATTATATTTACTTTTAAGCAAATAACGCACTTAAATATAAATTGTTTATATGACCTTAAGTTTATGGTCGAAAGGAAAAAATTATGTCTCTTAAAGAATCGGCACTCAGCTTTGCTATTAAAAATGCCGTAAAGTATGCAAGAAAAGATTTTGATAAAAACGCGCCGAGGATTTTAAGCCTCGTTGAAATGGCTGACGTTAAGAAGGTTAACAGAACTGCTTACGCAGGTCTTCATAAGGCGCTTAACGACCCGAATAACAACTGGATGCAGTTTGTGCGCCGTCTCGTATGCGACACGGACGAGGCAGCTCTCAACAAGTTTATTCCTGCAGCGATGAACGTTGCAATCAACAGCTACGATGTCCGTATGGCGGCAATCGAAAAGTACGGCTGTAACGTTCCCTGGGCTATTCTTATGGACCCGACCGCAGCTTGTAACCTTAAGTGTAAGGGCTGCTGGGCAGCAGAATACGGCTATCAGAGCTCGCTCTCATATGACGATCTCGCAAGAATTATCCGCCAGGCTAAGGAGCTCGGAACATATATGTTCCTTTACACGGGCGGCGAGCCGACTATGCGCCGCGCAGACCTTATGCGCCTTTGCCGTGAGAATCCTGACTGCTTATTCTTAAGCTTCACAAACGGAACTCTTATCGATGATTCCTTTGCCGATGAAATCGTTGAGGTCGGTAACTTCTTCCCCGCATTCTCAATTGAAGGTTATGAGGAGGAGAACGATTTCCGCCGCGGCGAGGGCACCTTCCGGAAATGTACTGCAGCTATGAAGAGGCTTAAGGACAGAGGCGCTCTTTTCGGAGCTTCACTTTGCTACACAAGCAAGAACACGGAGCTTTTAGCTTCTGACGAATATATGGACTGGCTTATTGACCAGGGCGTAATGTTCGCGTGGTTCTTTACATATATGCCAACGGGTAACGGCGCTGTAACGGACCTTATGGTATCACCCGAGCAGAGAGCTCTTATGTATAAGAAGATGCACGAGTGGAGAGAGACGAAGGCTATTTTCGCTCTTGATTTCTGGAACGACGGCGAGTACGTTCAGGGCTGTATCGCAGGCGGACGTCACTATTTCCATATCAACTCAAACGGTGACTGCGAGCCTTGCGCATTCGTTCACTACTCAAACGTTAACATCAAAGAGGTTTCCGTTCTTGAAGCGCTTCAGAGCCCGCTCTTTATGGCGTACAAGAGAAATCAGCCGTTCAATAACAATATGCTCCGTCCGTGCCCCGTGCTTGATAACCCCGGCGCAATCTCAAAGATGGTAGCCGAAACGGGCGCTTATTCAACCGAGATGCAGCATCCCGAAAGCGCAAACGAGCTGTTTGACAAGACAGTTGAGGCAGCTAAGGCGTGGAAGGTTAAGGCTGACGAGCTTTTCGACAGAAACGAGTACATAGCTAAGCACGTTAAGGACGAGAATATGTATAACTTTGAAAAGCCCGACGAGGAGCGCGAATTCAAAGAATTTGAAAAAACCGAAGCATAAATAACGTGATGAAAAAGGGGCGTATCTGCTGGATACGCCCTTTAAGCAGGTTAAAATGAATCTGTTTATGGTGATTGTATGGGACTTTTTAGTTTTGGAAGAAAAGGCAAAATTGAATATATCGTTGCGGGGCTCGGAAATCCCGGACCGAAATATCAGAACACCCGTCATAATGCAGGTTTTATGGCGCTTGATTTGCTTGCAAGGGAAGAGGGCTTCGAGTTTCGCAAGCTGAAATTCAAGGCGCTCATTGCAGACGAAATGATTAATTCAAAGCGCTGCCTTCTTATGAAGCCGCAGACCATGATGAACCTTTCGGGCGACGCGATTTATGAGGCAGCCGAATATTATAATATTCCTAACGAAAATATTATTATTCTTTTTGACGACGTCAGCCTTGACATAGGCAAAACGCGCATACGCCGCAAGGGCTCGGCAGGCGGGCATAACGGAATAAAGAGTATTATTTCCTGCCTCGGAACCGAGGAATTTCCGCGCATTAAAATCGGAGTCGGAAAAAAGCCGAACGCAAACTGGGATATGGCGGATTGGGTGCTTTCCGAATTCCCGAAGGACAGCGAAAAGGATCTGAACGCCGCCCTGAAAAACTCAGTTGAAGCGCTCAAGCTGCTTGTTGCCGGCGAAATAGACCAAGCAATGAATCTTTACAATTCTTAATTTACGCAAGAAATTTTTACACAAAGGAACTGAATATGAGCTGTTTTTCAAAGGCATTTGAAAGAAGCGGCGAATTTATCAGCCTCAGCAGAGCAACCTCCCCCGGTGCGCCTGTTGGGGCAACGGGCGTGCCCTTCGGAGCAAAGGCAGCGCTTGCACATTCGCTGGCAGAAAAACTGAATGAAAAGCTTTTCATCATAACGCCTGACGACGCGAGCGCAGTCAGGATGTATGAAAACCTTTCCGCTCTTCAGAGCGGCGTTTTGCTGTACCCGAAAAGAGAATTCACCTTCCTTGAGGTTGAGGGTATCAGCCGCGAATATGAGCAGCTCAGGCTCGGCGTTCTTGCAAATATTATCAGCTCAAATTACAGCGCGGTTGTGGCTTCAATCGGAGCGGCAATTCAGTACACAATGCCGCCCGAAGCGCTTAATGAGAGGACCTTTACTATTAAATCAGGCGATGAAATCAGCCTGGATGAAACTGCAAAAAGGCTTGTAAAAGCAGGCTATACGCGCTTTGACGAGGTTGACGGAACGGCTCAGTTTTCAATCAGGGGCGGCCTGCTTGACATTTATCCGCCGGGGGCTGATTCTCCGGTAAGGCTTGAGCTCTGGGGCGATACCGTTGATTCAATTGCGCGCTTTGATATTGCAACTCAGCGCAGAACGGGGCTCGTTAACGAGGTTAAAATTATCCCTTCAACCGAGGTGCTTTTCAGCTCAAGGGAGGAGCAGGCAAAGAGGATTGACTCGCTTGCGCTTTCACTTAAGGGAAAGGCTGTCAAGGCAAGAGAAAAGCTATATAAGGACAGCGATAAGCTGAAATCGGGAGTTAACCTCCGCTGCAGCGATAAGTATCTTCCGCTTGCGTATGAATCGGGCGGGCTGTTTGATTACCTTGAGGGGCTTTTCATTGTCTGCGAAAGCGGCAGCGTAAAGGAAAAATGCAATAATCAGAACCGTCTTATGACGGAGGAGCTTAAGTGGATGCTTGAGGACGGCACGCTCTGCAAGGGTATAGATAAGTTTATGCTTACCTTTGAGGAGGTCTGCGAGGCGTATGCGGGTCACGGCGCAATTTATCTTGATTCCTTCCCGCGCGGCAGCTTTGACACGCCCGTCAGGCATCTTTCAAGCTTTAATATTTACGAAACCGCTCCGTTTTCGGGAACGCTGTCTCAGCTCAAAGAGGAGCTTTTTCCTCTCACTAAAACGGGATATACCGCCGTTCTTATGGCGGGGACGTCAAGAGCGGGCAAGGCGCTCAGCTATGATTTGAACGACAGCGGCGTTAATGCGGTTTTCTTTGAAAAAACTCCGAAGGAGCTCAGCCCGGGAACAGTTAATATTATAACGGGCTCAATGAGCGCAGGCTTTAAGGACAATGACAGCAAGCTTGCCGTTATAACTCAGGGCAGAGGAACTCAGACTAAAAAGAAGCAAAAGCGCTTTTCGTCAAAGGACGCCCTTCACTCGCTTGACGAGCTTTCGGTGGGCGATTACATTGTTCACGCAACGCACGGAATCGGAATTTTTGAGGGAATTCATCCTCTTGAAATTCAGGACGTGCGCAAGGACTACATTAAAATTGCATATGCTAAGGGCGACACGCTTTACGTTCCCGTTACTCAGCTTGACCTCGTTTCAAAATATATCGGGCCTGACGAGGAGGGCTCAAGGGTCAAAATTAACAGGCTCGGCTCGGGCGATTGGGCAAAGACCAAAAGCAGGGTTAAGGCGAGCGTTCAGGATATGGCTAAGGAGCTAATTGCGCTTTACGCCAAAAGGGTGAGCACCAAGGGCTACAGCTTTACTCAGGACACCGATTTACAGCGCGATTTTGAGCTGCGCTTTGATTATGAGGAAACGGAGGACCAGCTCCGCTGCGTTGACGAAATCAAGGGCGATATGGAAAAGCCGTCTCCTATGGACAGACTCCTTTGCGGAGACGTTGGCTTCGGCAAAACGGAGGTTGCGTTGCGCGCCGCGTTTAAGTGTATCGGCGATAGCAAGCAGTGCGCGATTCTTGTTCCCACAACAGTTCTCGCGCTTCAGCATTTTCAGACGGCAAAAAGAAGGATGGAGGCGTTCCCTGTAAGAATCGAAATGCTCTCCCGCTTCGTTTCGCCAACCAAGCAGAAGGAAATTCTGCGCGATTTGGCTCAGGGAAGGGTTGACCTTCTTATCGGAACTCACAGAATTATCAGCAAGGATATTCAGTTTGCCGACCTCGGACTCCTTATAGTTGACGAGGAGCAGCGCTTCGGAGTTGCGCAGAAGGAAAAAATCAAGGAAAAATTCCCGAGGGTTGACGTTTTAACGCTTTCGGCAACGCCTATTCCGAGAACGCTTAATATGGCTATGAGCGGAATCAGGGATATGTCTCTTCTTGAGGAGGCTCCCGGGGACAGATACCCCGTTCAGACCTACGTTGTTGAATACGATTTCGGAATTCTCGTTGAGGCTATGGAAAGAGAGCTCTCAAGGGGCGGACAGTGTTATTTTCTGCATAACAGCATTGACACGATTGATTTATGCGCAATGCAGATTAAAAAGGCTATCCCCGAGGCGAGAATCGGAATTGCTCACGGAAGAATGAGCGAGGAGCAGCTCGGCGATGTCTGGGACGGGCTTTTAAACGGCGAAATTGATATTCTTGTTTGTACAACAATAATTGAAACGGGCGTTGACGTTCCTAACGTTAACACTCTTATAATTGAAAACGCAGACAGAATGGGCCTTGCTCAGCTTCATCAGATAAGAGGAAGAGTCGGCAGGTCGTCTCGCAGAGGCTACGCATATTTTACCTTCAACCGCGGAAAATCGCTTTCAGAGGTTGCTGCGAAAAGGCTTGAAGCGATAAGGGAGTATACGGAATTCGGCTCGGGCTTCAAAATTGCTATGCGCGATTTACAGATAAGAGGCGCAGGCTCGCTTCTCGGCAACAAGCAGCACGGGCATATGGAGTCGGTAGGCTACGATATGTACTTAAAGCTGCTTGAGGAGGCGGTAAGCGAGGAGAAGGGAGAGCGCGCTCCCGATACGGTTGAGGCGCAGTGCCTTATCGACCTTCCCGTTGACGCGTCAATCCCCGAGGATTACATTACCTCAACCGCCTCAAGGCTTGCTATGTACAAGGCGATTGCGAATATTAAAAACGACAGCGACGCAAACGATGTTTACGACGAGCTGACGGACCGCTTCGGCATACCGCCCGCTCAGGTTTACGGGCTTGTTGAAATTGCGCTGCTGAGAAATACGGCGCTTGCGCTGGGTATTAACGAAATCAAGCAGAGCGGCGGCGCGGTTAATTTCTACATTGATGAGGTCAAGGTTGAATATCTTGTTGCGCTAAATGAGAAAATGCGAAACCGCGCAGGCTTCAAATCGGCAAAGCGGCCGTATATTTCAGTGAAGCTTAACGGTGAGAATTCCGTTGACGTTGTAAGAACAACGCTTGAAATTTTGCAGGAAAGCTTAAATTAATCAGCAATGCAAATAATATAAAAAATAAAACGGTACGCCAGGGACGTACCGTTTTATTTTTGTTTTTACTTATCGCTTAACGCCTTGTTGATTTCCTTTTCGTTGTTTTTTGAAATGAAAAATACGATAAGGTAAACAATAATATAGATGATAATAAATGACGGAAGCATATTTTTTATTATGTCAAGCGCACTGCTTCCGTAGCCGCAGATAATGCAGGACGTTGCCACCGTTATAAAGGTCAATGCAAGATGAATTGCGGTTGCAACAAGGAGCTTGATTTTATCGTTATACATTATAAGAGTAATAACTCCGATTAAAAATGAAGCGGCAGCCCAGGTTATAAGCTCTTTTAAAGACGCGTTTTTTACGCCCATTGAAGCGAATGAAAGAATGGTCATAAACGAGCCGATGCCTGCTCCGATAATTCCGAAATGCAGTATTTTAAGTAATGTTTTCATAGTATTATCTCCTTACAAATTCTTTAAATGAGTTGAAATATTTTCTTGAAATAGTCAGGGTTTCTTTTCTGCCCTTAAGCCTTGCGGTATAGTTTCCGCTGAATTCGGCTGAAATTGATTTTACAAAGTTGATATTAACAACGGTGCTTTTATTTATCTGAACAAAGCCTTTGCTTTTCAGCGATTCAGACAGTGTATAAAGCTTTTCCTTAACCTCATATTTTCCGCCGTCGCATACAGCGTAGGTTTTTCCGAGCTCGGAAACAAAGTAAATTATATCAGCAGCGTTATAAAGAAAGCTTTCATCCTCTCCCTGAAGCATCAGCTTTCCGAACGGCGAGGAGCTCAGTGCCGATATAACGTTTCTTGCCTCTTCGCCTGAAATATCTCCTTTGATGATTACCTCAAGCTCTGAGTTTTCAGCGTACTCTAAACTGATTTTCAAAACATCACCTCCTGATGACTGCATTATATCCCATTATAGAGGCTTTGCCACAAAATATCAATTAAGATGTTGAAAATCAAATATGAGTGGGCGAAAAAAGCGGGTAAAATGAATTCTGAATAAAAATTATTTGTTTGGTGCATAATAAAAACGAGGTGTTAATTATGGCTAAAACAAATTATCATAATAAGGAAAACAAAAACGTGAAGGCGCTGTTTTCAGTTGTCTGTCTTTGTATTATCGCGCTTGGGTTAATCGTTTATTTTTCGGCGGTGCAGAACAAAACCGCCCCGAAGAATAACGCGGTTAATGAGAATCAGACCCTTGAGGTTACAACCGAGGTGCAGAGAGCGGTAACGCTTAAGGAAACAACGACTCAGGCTGTCACCAAGGCTGAAAAGCAGGAGAAAACAACAGCCAAAAGCGAGAAAACAACTGAAAAAACCACAATGGACGAGGGTAAAAACAACACTCCGTTCAGGAGCTTTTACAAGTATCCGCTGACTGAAGCTGTCAGCAAGGGTTATTCGGAGGAGCTTGTTTTTGATTCAACAATGGGCGATTACAGAGCGCACGCCGCAGTTGATTTCAAGGGTCACTCAGGCGACGAGGTTGTTGCGATTAATGACGGAATCGTTCTTGATGTTTATAACGACAGTATGCTCGGAAACGTTATTGAAATTGACCATGGCGGAAAGCTCGTTGCAAAATACTGCGGGCTTGAGAGCGTTGCGGTTAAAAAGGGCAGCAGAGTGAATATCGGAAACAAGCTCGGAACGCTCGGAGCAGTGCCGTGCGAGGGCTCTGACGAGGCGCATCTTCATTTTGAAACGGAGCTTGACGGAAAGCCCGTTAATCCTCTTGACGTTATGAATAAGACGGAATAAAGCGGTGCACGGCATCGCTTTTCTTTTTTGGAAAATATTACAAAAAATGAAAAAAGATTGACAAATTATGTCAACGGGATATATAATATAAGTTAAACTAAAAATTATTACGGAGTGTGATTTTTATGACGATTAGTAGAAAAAAGAGTACGCTTTTGGCTGTGTCGGCAGCAATCGCTATACTTTCTGTATTATTCATTCTGTTTATGGCAAGGCCTGCTTATGCGGAAACTGTTAAGCCAAGCGGAAAAACGGGCGGCTACACTGATAAAACCGCCATTCAGAAAGAGCTTGACAGAAACGGAAGCGTTACTCTTGTAAAGGGCAAAACGTATTATACCGACGGCCCGCTTCATATCAAGAGCAACAACACCATCAACGCAAACGGCGCAACAATTATTTGCAGAAAAACCGTTATGTTCAACATACCGACCAAGACAAAGTACAAGTCTATTGAAAACTTTACCCTCAACGGCGGAACGTGGAAATACATAGGCGAGAGCGGTTATTACGGCTCCTCAATCAAGATTATTCACGGAAATAATATAACGATAAAAAATGTTACCCTGCGCCATTCAAACGCAAGCGGCCACAGCATTGAGCTTGTTGCGTGCAAAAACGTTACAATTTCGGGCTGTAATATAGCTCCGCTCGGAAGCTCCTCCTCGCAGACGGAGGAGGCGATTCAGCTTGACGTTGCTTCTCACCCGACAGCATATTTCCTTGAAAGCTCTCCGTTTAAAACAAAGCTTGCAAAGCAGCTTCAGAACGGCGCGTGCTGCAAAAATGTTACAATAACTCAGAATAAAATAGTTGGCAACAGAGGCGTTGTAGCAAACTATACAAGCAAGGATAACGGAAAGTATCTCAACAAGTTTCACACAAACGTTGTTCTTAAGTATAACACCATTACGGGGCTTAAGGGCGAGGGCGTTGCGCTGTTTAACACAAGAAGCGCAACTGTTTACGGAAACAATATCTATTCCTATGCAAGCGGCTCGGGCAGCGCTTATACAATCGGGCTTCACCTTGCGTGCTTCGGCCGTTCGGACAAGCTTTCAAAGGGCAAAATCAAGATTGCGCACAACCTTATTAAGGGCGGCAGGCAGGCGCTTCAGATTTATTCTCACACCTCCTCAAAGTACGGAACGGTAAGAATAAAGAAGAATCATCTTTACTGCAAAAAAGGAAAGAGCGCGGCGCTCAAGGTGCTTGGCTACCAGTGCAAGAGCCTTAAAAAATCAGGCAACAAAACCTTCTCCTGGAACGGAAAATAAAAGGAAAAGCGATTCGCATTTGCGAATCGCTTTTTTATTGATTATTTTATAAATTTATCTATTGCGGCGGAAAGCTCGGAGAGCATTTCCATATCTCCGTCCTCAACGGCGTGAACGATACAGTGGTTCATATGGTCTTTTAAAATAACCTTGCCCGTGTTGTTTATTGCGGATTTTACTGCCGCAAGCTGAATGAGAACGTCCGAGCAGTCCTCGTCCGCTTCAACCATTTGTTTAACCTTCTGAAGATGGCCTATGGCTCTTGCAAGGCGGTTTGAAACCTCGCGGGTGTGCTCTTCGGAATGATGATGGTGATGATGTTCTGTGTTGCTCATATTTTTCACCTTATTTAAAGTAGTTTACGCCGCTTTCAAAGAGCTTCATATCCTTTTCAAACGGAACGTTGGAGTAAAGATTTTCGCCCTTACGTTCGCAGTGACCCATTTTGCCGAGCACTCGTCCGTCGGGTGATGTGATACCCTCAACGGCGCATACCGAGCCATTAGGGTTAAACGGCATTGAGGCGCAAACCTCGCCGTTAAGATTAACGTACTGCGTTGCTATCTGACCGTTTTCGGCAAGCTTTTTCATAACCTCGTCGTTTGCAACAAATCTGCCCTCGCCGTGCGAAATCGGAACGGCGAAGATATCGCCTGCGTTAACCGAAGAGAACCAGGGTGATTTAACGCTTGTAACGCGGGTGTAAGCCATCTGTGAAATATGCCTGCCGATTGTATTGAAGGTCAGGGTCGGGTCGTTTTCCTTAGTTTCAACAATTTCGCCGTACGGAACGAGGCCGAGCTTGATAAGCGCCTGGAAGCCGTTGCAGATACCGAGCATAAGGCCGTCGCGGCAGTTGAGAAGCTTTGAAACAGCCTCGCTTACCTTAGGATTGCGGAAGGTTGTTGCGATGAACTTGCCTGAGCCCTCCGGCTCGTCGCCGCCTGAGAAGCCGCCGGGGAGCATAACAATCTGCGAGCTTTCAATTTCAGCTACCATTTTATCAATCGTTTCATTGATAGCGGCTGAGGAAAGGTTATTAACAACGAGGATTGAAGGCTCTGCGCCTGCCTTTTCAAAGGCCCTTGCAGTATCAATTTCGCAGTTAGTGCCCGGGAATGCGGGGATGAACACCTTCGGCTTTGCAACCTTGTTTTTAGCTATGAAGATGCTGCGTTCTTTATAAAGCGGGGCGTCTGCGCTCATTTTTGCCTGCTTGCCCGAATCGGTCGGGAAAACGTTTTCAAGCTTATATGTCCACTCGGCGATAAGGTCGTCACAGGTGTAAACCGTGCCGTCAATTATGAATACGGAATTATCGTTTGTAGTACCGAGAGTGATTCCGTCAAAAGCGTTTTCATCGCTGAGCTCAACTACGAAAGAGCCCTGAAGCGGAGCGAAAAGAGTTTCGGCAGAGAGATTCTGCGCGAAGGTGAAGCCAAGCTTATCGCCGAATGCCATTTTGCATACCTGAGCAGCCGCGCCGCCCTCTTTTACTACTGAAGCGGCAAGGATTTTTCCGTTTCTTATTCCCTCAAAAACGCTCATCATAAGCTCCATTGCCTTGCCGTAATCGGGAAGGCCGCTCTCTTCATCAACGGGTACGGGGAGGAGCTTAACTGTGCTGTTTGCTCTTTTGAATTTTGCAGAAACGGTTTTTGAAGCCTCGCTCATACCGACTGCGAAGGATACGAGAGTAGGCGGAACATCAAGCTCGTTGAACGAGCCGCTCATACTGTCCTTACCGCCGATTGACGGGGTTTTATAGCCGAGCTGGGCAGAGAGCGCGCCGAGCAGGGCGGCGGTTGGCTTGCCCCAGCGCGAAGGAACGTCTCCGAGCCTTTCAAAATACTCCTGGAAGGTGAGCCTTGCCTTTGAAGGGTTGCAGCCGACAGCGGCGAGCTTTGCAAGAGATTCGGTTACTGCAAAGGCTGCGGAATGGAACGGCGACCAGCTTGAAAGCTTGGGAATAAAGCCGTAAGCCATAACGCTTGCGCTGTCAGTTTCACCCTTGAGAAGCGGAATTTTTGCAACCATTGCGTCCTCGGGAGTCAGCTGGTATTTTCCTGCGTAAGGCATAAGAACTGTTGCCGCGCCGATTGAGGAATCGAAACGCTCAACAAGACCCTTCTGCGAGCATACCTCAAGGCGTGAAAGGTTAGCCTTGAGCGCCTCTGCGTTTGACATACCGCTGAGCGCCGCAGGAACTGACGTTCTGTATTCGTTTTCATCTACTGCGGAGATTTCAGCCTTTGCGTGCTGAACTACGCCGTTTGTGTTTAAGAAATCGCGCGAAAGGTCAACAATCCTGTCTCCGCGCCAGGTCATTTCGAGCCTGTTTTCATCCGTTACAACAGCAACAACGGTTGCCTCAAGGTTTTCGCTGTTTGCAAGCGCTGTGAATTTTTCAACGTCCGCCTTGTCAATTACAACTGCCATTCTCTCCTGAGATTCGGAGATTGCAAGCTCTGTTCCGTCAAGGCCGTCATATTTCTTCGGAACCTTATCAAGGTCTATTTTTAGGCCGTCTGCAAGCTCGCCGATAGCAACTGAAACGCCGCCTGCGCCGAAATCGTTGCAGCGCTTAATCATCTTTGCAACCTCAGCGTTTCTGAAAAGGCGCTGGATTTTTCTTTCCGTCGGCGGGTTACCCTTCTGTACCTCTGCGCCGCAGGTTTCAATTGACATTGAGTTGTGCGCCTTTGAGGAGCCTGTTGCGCCGCCGCAGCCGTCGCGCCCCGTTCTTCCGCCGAGGAGAACGATAACGTCTCCGTCCTGCGGAACCTCGCGGATAACGTTTTCTTTGGGTGAAGCGCCTATAACAGCGCCGATTTCCATTCTTTTTGCAACGTAGCCTGAATCGTAAAGCTCAACAACCTGACCCGTTGCAAGGCCTATCTGGTTTCCGTATGATGAATAGCCCTGAGCCGCGCCGACGGTGATTTTGCTCTGCGGAAGCTTCGCGTCAAGAGTGTCCTCAAAAGGAACGGTCGGGTCGCCTGCGCCCGTTATGCGCATTGCCTGGTAAACGTAAGCTCTTCCCGAAAGCGGGTCGCGGATTGCGCCGCCGAGGCAGGTCGCCGCGCCGCCGAAGGGCTCGATTTCGGTCGGATGGTTATGGGTTTCGTTTTTGAACTGAAGAAGCCACGGCTCTTTTTTGCCGTCAATTTCAACGTCAATGTTGATTGAGCAGGCGTTTATTTCCTCGCTCTCGTCAAGGTCGTCAACAAAGCCCTGTTTCTTAAGCGCTTTTGTTCCGATACACGCCATATCCATAAGGCAAACGAGCTTGTCCTTACGGTCGCCGTAAACCTCTTTTCTCGTTTCAAAGTATTCGTTCAGGGCTTTTTCTATAGCCGCAGAATACCTACCCTCGTCAATTTTAATCTCGTCAAGCTGAGTTGCGAAGGTGGTGTGGCGGCAATGGTCTGACCAATATGTGTCAATAACCTTGAGCTCTGTAAGCGACGGGTCGCGGTTTTCATCGTTTTTGAAATAATCGCGCACCCAGCAGAGGTCCGCAACGCTCATTGCAAAGCCCATTTCTGAATGATAAGCGCCGATTTCCTCATCGCTCATATTGATGAAGCCTGTTATACGCTTTATATTTTCGGGAATGTCAGATTTAATATCAAGGGTTTCGGGAAGGTCAAGAGAAGCCTCTCTTGATTCAACCGGGTTAATCATATACGATTTGATTTTGCTGAGCTCGTCTGGCGTGATGTCGCCTTTAAAAGCAATGATTTTAGCCGAGGCAACGCGCGGCATTTCGCCTGCAGTCAGAAGCTGAATGCACTGTGCGGCTGAATCGGCTCTCTGGTCATACTGCCCCGGGAGATATTCTGTTGCAAAATACTGCCAGCCCTCGGGGAAGGAGAGCTCGTAATATACATTATCGAGGTTAGCCTCCGAGAAAACCTGACGGACCGCCCTGTCAAATTCCTCTTCACTAAGCTCCTCTGCGTCATAGCGGTTGATGAGCCTTAGCTCCTCAAGCGCAGTTATTCCGACATTGTTTTTGAGGTCGTTTAAAATGTGACCTGCCTCAATGTCGTTTCCCTTTTTCTTTTCAACATAAACACGGTAAACCTTTGACATCCCTGTTCTCCTTTAAAGTTTAGTTTATTAATTATATATAATAGCATAATAAACGGATATTTACAATAAAAACTTAATTAATTCGGAATTGCTGGCGGGCTTTGTTCGCTCCTGTTTTTGTTATTGTTAATGCTCTTGCTTGATAAGACGGTAAATATGTGATATTATATTTCAGAAGGCTTATTGCTATTATGAATAAGGAGTGAAAAAATGAAAAAGAAAATTGCGTTGCTTTTAGCGATAATTACAGTTGTTATCAGCCTTTGCGTGTCGCCTGTTACAGTATACGCAAAAACGGGAGCGACCACTAAAAAAGCAGTACATCTCAAGGATAATAAAACGTACAAAAAATATGATGTTACCGGAGACGGTAAGGCAGACAAAATAAAGGTTAAGTTTAAAACGTATGTAAACAGCAAAAGCGGCAGCGGAGAAGCAACAGTATACGTTAACGGAAAGAAAATAAGAAAATTCAGCGGCGGTGCGGCGGTTGATATCAGCCTTGTTGCGCCGACAAAAAAGCTGACGTTTATTATTGCGGATTACCATTATAAAGGCGGCGGCAATGAAGCGGCGGCTTACAGATATGTTAAGGGTAAATTTAAAAAGGCTAACTCGGGAAATCTTTATAAGCCCTTAACCTTCGGAGAGGTTTCAAAGAACACCAAAAGCGAAATTTATGTTAAAGTGTTTACAGGAAGATATGAGTGGGGGCTTTTCGAGGACGCTTATGAAACAGAATTACCGTTCACCGCAATTTACAAAATCAAAAGTAAAAAGCTTGTGCTCAAATCAAAGCAGTTCAAAGCTAAATCAAATTCGGTTACGGCAAATAAAAGCTTTTATCTGAGCTCCGCTCCCGAATATAACGATTACGACGGGCCTTATGTTTCAAAAAATGAGACAGCACAAATTCTGGCTCTTAAGCTCGTTAAAAATGCGGACGGATATTACGAAGCCAGTTACAAGATTTCCGTTGACGGCGAGAATGGCTGGTTAACTCCCGAACATCTGCAGGAATATTGGAATGACGGAATTGCGTATTTTAAATAACAGATAATAAGAAAGCGGCGGCTTGCATTTGCAAGCCGCCGGCTATTTTAATTACGCTTCTTTTTTCCAGAGACCGTGGAGGTTGCAGTATGCGTATGCCGCTACGATTTCGTCGTCAGCAAGAGCGAACTTTGCGCAAGGCGCTGCCGTCGGGTCCAGGTCCTTTTTCATAAAGCCGTTCTTTGTTTCAATAACAATCCATGCGATATGGTGCTCCTGAGTCATCGGGTGTGCAACGTCGCCCACTGAAACTGTTACCTCGTTGCCGTTTACAGCGATAACCGGAACGTGCTTTTCAGCCGCAGCGTCAACTGAGCCGGGAATGATTTCGTCCATTTTCTGACCGCAGCACATTACGGGAACTCCCTTGCTTTCCATAAAAGCGATAATGTTTCCGCAGTGCGAGCATTTAAAGAATTTCATAATTATATCCCCCTTATTTTTATTTTCTTAATTATACATTATTCTCGCCGTTTTGTAAAGAGTCAGCGAGAGCGGAGAGGATTTCGAGATGGGATTTATCGTCGGGGGAAGCGATGAGATACACCGTTTTAACATCTTTGTTTCCCCATTTTATCGGGGCTTTGAGGCTGAGCCTTGCAAGCGAGGGGCGAAGAACGGCGGCGCTTTTTGCGTGGGGAATAGCAATGCCAAAATCAAGCGCGGTTGAAAGCTCGCTTTCCCTTTTTAAAACGTCTGCCCTGAATTCGGCGCGGCTCCTTATGTTACCCGCGTTTTTGTGCATATCAAGAAGAATATCAAGTGCGTCGTCCATATTTGCAATCTCCGCATCATTTTTAACGCAGTTTTTACTAATAAAATCATTAATATCCAAAAAATCACCGACAGTAGTTTTTGCTGTCGGTGATTAATTATTATATGTAAATTTTACAGGCCGAGCTCCTCGTCAATTTTGATTGCCGAGGCCTCGCGGAGAATTCCGATTGTTGCCTTTTCGAATTCATTTCCCTCTATTATTTTTCTTTTATCAACGAGGTTTACAAGCTTTCCGCCCCTGAGCTTCAGGGTATAAAATGTTTTAACCGTGTCGGAATGCTTTGCGCCTTCAATTATTTCCCTTTCGGCTCTTTCGGCGTCCTCGGCAACTATAAGATGAGTTAAATCGCCGCCGAGTCCCTCGAAAAGCTCCTGCCTTGAATAGCCGATAAGCTTTATGAAATCCTCGCTTACTATATCAAGAATAAACGGGTTGTTGATGTCGGTACAGAACAGGGGACCCGGGAGATTTTTGAAGATTTTAATCATAACCTCGCGCCTGCTGTCAGCCTGCTCTTCAGCCTCCTTAACGTGGGAAATATCAGTGAAAACCGCATGGAAAACAGGGCAACCGTCAGTATCGTAACGCTGAATTGCTGAGTCAAGCTTAACCCAGATGAAGCTGTTCTTATGAGTTATAACGCGTATTTCCAGATTAATCGGCTTTTTTGTTGCCATTGAGTTTCCTACAGCCTGAAAAACCCTGCTTTTGTCGTCAGGGTGGATAAGCTCCTCAAGGCGGTGCGCCTTGCCTACTGCGTATTCGCTGCTTGTTCCGAAAAACTTTGCGCAGGCTGAATTCATATAAATAGGCTCAAAATGCATATCCTGAGTTACCTTGAAAAGACAGACTCCGCCTTCAACAAGGTCAATAAGACTGTTCATTGCGTCAGCTTCTTCTTTGATGAGCTCGCTCTTTTTCTGCGACTGCGAAATATCGGCAAGTGCGAGGCGGCTTCTGGTAGTTCCCGGTATGCTCTGAGACAGGCAATGGATATATATGTACTCGTTATTTTTGTTTTTCAGGTGGAAATCGATATAAACATATGGGGAGTCCTTTTTGCAGAGCTCCTTCATAACCGTTTCTCTTTCCTTTGGCATCAGGATATCTAAAAGGTTAACGCCTCCGCTGTAGATTTCGGCGGCGCTTACGCCCGTAAAATCGGAAAAATGTGCGTCTGTTTCAGTTACTCTGAGATTATCAGCCTTATCAACAACGCAGCTCATAAATTCAACTTCAAAAGCCAAATCATCTAAGTTGTTCGTTTTAAAGACCTCCTTCGGTTTATTATCTTACAAGCTCATTATATCACAAAGATATGAGCTTGTCACCCGATTTATGATTAATTATTTTTCAGTCACCGTCCGGCGGCATTAAGGAGGAGAGACGAAAGCACAAGATATTGTTAAAATATTGTCAATCGACAAATTCTATAATACATATTGATTGTTTTAAAGTAATATGTTAAAATAAATATAATTCTGTTCAGAAATTTACAGAAAGGATAAGGAGAATAGATGAAGCTAAAAACATTTAAAAGAGGCGTTCATCCTTACGGCGGTAAAGAGCTTACCAAGGACTGCGCAATCCGGCCGCTTCCTGCTGAGGATATAATGGTTTATCCTCTCAGCCAGAATCTCGGCGCTCCTTCAAAGGCTGTTGTCCAGAAGGGCGACAGAGTTCTCAAGGGTCAGCTTATTGCCGAGGCAGGCGGATTTATCGGCGCGCCGATTTTCAGCTCTGTATCGGGAACTGTAAAGGCTATTGAAAAGCGCCTTGTGGTTAACGGCAGCAAGGTTGATTCAATCATCATTGAAAATGACGGGCTTGACGAGGCTGTTGAAGGCTTCGGCGTTGAGAGAAGCCTTGATTCAATGACGGGGGACGACATTGTTGAAGCCGTAAAGAACGCGGGCATTGTAGGTCTCGGCGGAGCGGGCTTTCCTAACTACGTTAAGCTTTCCCCGAAGAACAAGAACGATATTGATTATCTTATAATCAACGGTGCGGAGTGCGAGCCTTACCTCACCTCTGACTACCGTCTTATGCTTGAAAGGCCCGAGGAGCTTCTCCGAGGCATTCAGGCAATGCTCAAGGTGTTTCCGAATGCGAGAGCGGTTATCGGCATTGAGGATAACAAGCCCGAGGCAATAGACATTATGACTAAGATTGCGAAGGCTGATGACAAGGTTGACGTCTGCGCGCTCAAGACAAAGTACCCTCAGGGCGGCGAGAGACAGCTCATTTACGCTGTTACAAAGAGAAAGATTAACTCAAAAATGCTCCCTGCAGACAAGGGCTGCATAGTTGATAACGTAGGAACCGTTTTTGCTATTTATGAGGCAGTTTACAAGAATATGCCGCTTATACATAATATCGTAACCGTTACGGGCGAGGGCGTTAACAAGGGCGCTAACTTTGATGTTCCGCTCGGCGTTGACCACGGATATGTGCTTGAAGCAGCAGGCGGCGCAAAGGAAACCGCAATCAAGTTTATCTCGGGCGGCCCGATGATGGGTATTGCTATGGGAAGCATTGAGGTTCCGATTGTTAAAACCACCTCCTCAATCCTCGTTTTTGAAAAGGATGAGGTTGCTGAGGCGGTTGAAACAAACTGCATTCACTGCGGACGCTGTGTAAACGCTTGCCCGCAGTCGCTTGTGCCTCAGCTTATGGGTCAGGCAATGAAAAAGGAAAATATTGAGGAATTTGAAAAGCTCGGCGGTATGGAATGTATCGAGTGCGGCTCGTGCGCTTTCGTTTGCCCTGCAAAAATTCCGCTAACTCAGATGTTTAAGCTCGGCAGAATAAAGATTCGCGAAGAAAAAGCCAAGGCGGCTAAGAAATAAGGGGAGGGGAAAATATGTATAATGTATCAATCTCTCCTCACGTGAGAGACAA
>CAMOWP010000005.1 GCA_946628455.1 uncultured Clostridia bacterium
GCCGAGGATAAGGCAGATAAACTTTACGCCAATAGCAAAATAAATGTTTTCATAAACTATTCTCAGGCATTTGCGGGAGATTTTAATTGCCTTTGAAATCTTGAGCGGGTCGTCGTCCATAAGAACCACGTCTGCCGCTTCAATAGCCGCGTCTGAGCCGAGCGCGCCCATTGCGATTCCTATATCCGCTCTTGAAAGAACGGGTGCGTCGTTTATACCGTCGCCAACAAAGGCGAGGATTTCCTTTTTATCCTTTTTGCTGAGAAGCTCCTCTACCCTTTCAACCTTATCGGCGGGGAGAAGCTCGCTGTAAACGCTGTCAATTCCGAGCTGAGAAGCAACGCTGTCAGCAACTGCTTTAACGTCGCCCGTCAGCATAACCGCTTCCTTAACTCCGTTTTTCCTGAGCTCCTCAATCGCCTGCTTTGAGGTGGGCTTGAGCTCGTCTGAAATAATTATTGTTCCTGCAAGCCTTCCGTTTTCTGCAACGTAAACTGCCGTGCCCGCTTCTGAGGCTTCGGTGAATTCGATGCCCAGAGCATTCATAAGCTTTGCGTTACCAACCGCGAGCTCTTTTGCGTCAAGCCTTGCGGTTACGCCCTTGCCGCTGTGCTCTTCAACCTCGGTGAGCCTTGAGTTATCAATATCACCTTCATACGCAGCTTTAATGCTAAGGCTTATAGGGTGGTTTGAATACGCCTCGGCATATGCGGCGCACTCGAGCAATTCTTCCGCGCTCACGCCGCTTTCAGGACTTATTTTACGAACTTTGAACACGCCCTGAGTAATCGTGCCGGTTTTATCAAAAACAACGTATTTTGTCTTTGAGAGCTCTTCAAGATAGGTTGCTCCCTTAACGAGAATGCCGTTTTTGCTCGCACCGCCGATTCCTGCAAAAAACGTTAGCGGAATTGAGATAACAAGCGCGCAGGGGCAGCTTATAACGAGGAAGGTCAGCGCCCTGTAAATCCACCGGCTCCAGAGAGCCTCATACCCGCAAAGCATACGGATTAACGGCGGAAATAGCGCAAGCGCTAACGCTGAAATACATACAGCAGGTGTGTAATACCTTGCAAACTTGGTTATGAACTGCTCCGTTTTCGCTTTCTTCATACTTGAATTTTCAACAAGCTCAAGTATTTTGGAAACGGTTGAATCGCCGAATTCCCTGTCTGTTCTGATTTTAAGCACGCCGCTCATATTTATACAGCCGCTTATTACGCTGTCGCCAACAGTAACCTCGCGCGGAACGCTTTCGCCTGTCAGGGCGCTTGTGTTAAGCGTTGAGGAGCCTTCAACAACAGTTCCGTCAATCGGAACTTTCTCCCCTGCGCTTACAACAATAACTGTTCCTACCTCAACATCGTCAGGGTCGACCTCCTCAAGCTCGCCGTCAGCTTCGATATACGCGCAGTCAGGGCGGATATCCATAAGCTCGCTTATATTCCTTCGGCTTTTGCCGACTGCATAGCTCTGGAACAGCTCGCCAATCTGGTAAAACAGCATAACCGCGATAGCCTCAGTGTAGCTTGAATTATCCTTAATAGCAATTATTATTGCGCCGACGGTTGCTATTGCCATAAGAAAATTTTCATCAAAAACCTGACGGTTTAAAATTCCCTTGAAGGCTTTTTTCAGAACGTCGTAACCTATTATAATATAAGGTATCATAAACAGCGCGAAGCGAAGATACCTGTTTACCCCGCCGAGAGTCAGCAGAAACACAATTAAAAGCAGCGCAGAAACGATAATTCTTATAAGATTTCTTTTCTGCTTTCCTGTCATCAGATATATACCTCGGCGTCGTCATCCACCTTGCGGCAGACCTTTCTTACCTCTTTCATAACTGCTTTTTCATCGGCGCCGTCTTCAAACTCAACCTTCATTTTAAGAAGCATAAAGTTAACCGAAGCGTTTGCAACGCCGATTACCTTAGAAGCGGCAAGCTCCATTTTATTGGCGCAGTTTGCGCAGTCAACATCTATTTTATATGTCTTTTTCATATTTGCCTCCGACATATTATTAATTCAACATATGAACGATTGTTCATCTGTTCAAACATATTATACACTTAAATATATTAATTGTCAATAGAAAGTAAAACAAAAAGCGGAGATATTCTCCGCTTTTATCAGTCTATATTCTCAAACAAATCGTTTTTCTTTTTATCCTGCCCTACTCTTGTATACGCAAGGCCGTATCTGTTTGAAGGATACTTTGTTACGTAGCTTGCGTTCATGCTCCAGCGCCCATGCTGGGAATAATGCTTATCGTAGCCGATACACGCAATGGAATAAGGCGTTCTACCGCCGAGGGCGGCGTAAGAGGCGTTATATTTCATTGTGATTTTATTCTTGCTGTATACGTGAAGATAAAGCTTTTTAACCTTCCACGCGCCGTACTGCTTTGCGGAAGCAGGGAAATTCTTTTTATTTCCCGCAAGCTTAACCGCCTTCTGAACTATGTAGGAAACGGTTTTGTGGCTCGGGTGACCGTATTCCCCGTTAACATCGTGAGTAACTATTACGTCGGGCTTATAGCGCCTGATTTTTTCAATAACGCGCGAGAGCACGTACTGCTCGCCGCCCCATGCCTTCAGCGTTCCCTGAATGCCGTCGTGATAGCCGCCTGCAAAGTTCATAAACATCGGGTAATACTTGTTTCCGATTGACCACTGCCCTTCAAGCGCTTCACGGTGGCGCAGGCGGTCGTCGCCCGACATATAAATTACATATACCTTTTTATTTTTAACGCCTGCGTAGTAAGGGATTGTTCCGCCGAAGTAGAGAAGCTCATCGTCTCTGTGGGCTGAAATAACCATTAAATCGCTTTCGCCGTCAGGCATCATCTCCCAGCGCTGAACGGCAACTCCTACCTCGTCCTTTTTATAAACCCTTATCCGCGCAATGCCCTTGTTATCCTTAGCCTTTTTAAGCTTGATTACAACCTTTTTTGCGTTTTCATCAAGCTTATAATATTTGTTGAGCATTTTCTTTTTATTGCCGTCGTAATAATTGAGCTGCCTGCCCTTTTTATCGTAGGAAACAAGGGTGTAAAAATTATCAAGCACGTGCCATTTTATAAGAATTCCGTCGGCAATGCCCGCCTTAGGAAGCTCAATAGTCATTTTTCCGTAACGCCAGTAGGTATCGTCGTTTGAATCAAGCGCGTAATTTTTATTCCCGCGGCTGACGGAAATATTGCATTTATTTGTTATATGCTTCGGCTCCTTCGCCTTGCCGAGGACGGTAAAATTACGGTTGATATTAATTACATTTTCGTCCTTGTCATACGCTGTCAGAGTGAGCCTTTTATCGCCGGAGGAAAGATTCCTGAACTTAACATACCCTGCGTAATCCTTAAGCTTTACGGTTTTCTTTTTCGGGTGCTTGGTTACGTAGATATCATATTTGAACTGATTAAGGTCATAAACAGAAATAATCAGCGTTTCAATTTTTCTGTTTGCCCTGAGCTTTCCCTGAATAACAAAGCCCTCGCCCTTGCTGAGAGCGGAGGGGCGCTTCATATCAGAGGTTGAAATTTTAAACTCGCTGTTTTTGCTTTTATAATCCGTTGCAAGCGCTTCAACAGGAAGCGAAAGCGCCGCAAACGCAATAACGGCAGTGAGAAAGACAGATAATATTTTTTTCATTTTTTATCTCCGTCAGAATAATTTTCAAGAAATGATTTATGCTCGCCGTTTAAGGTGTAACCAACCATTGTGTCAAGGCACAGCGCACTGAGGCTGTTTAAAATGTTGTTTTCAATTTCGGGATTGGTTTTTTTGAGGTCTGCTAAAATTTCAGCAGTTTTTCGTTCATTTTCCGTTTTGTTAAAAATAAGATTATTGAACGAAGCCCATTTTTCAACAGCGCTTCTGCTTATGCAGTACATAGGTCTTATTGCGGTTGTTTCCCCTTTTTCTGCAGGCAGCGGAGCTTTTATCTCCCCGCCGTAAAAAAGCCCTGAAAGAAGCTCCTCGCAGATATCGCTGAGCGTGTCTGAAAGGGCGAGCTTGTTTGCGCCCGCCTCATTTTCCGAAAGAGGAATGTTAAGCCTTTCGGCATTTTTACTGCATTTTTCTCCGCCTGTGAAAATCAGCTCAAAATCAGTGCTGCTGACTCTTTTAAGCTGCTGAAGAAGCTTTGCAAGAAGCATACTTTCAGCGGTGTTTTCAAGCTCAATGAGGATAACGTCGCCGTCGTTCACAAGGGAGTAATTCTTAACGCCCTGAATAAACGGATTCCACAGCTCCTTGCGGTATTTTTTGATGATAGTTCTTTCAATAAGCTGGTGCTCTTTAAGCTCTCTTTTCATATCAGTTAAAGTGCCTGTAAGCAAAGTCAAGGCTTACCTTGTCGTTTGTTTCAAGCTTGTTTCCCTTTTCATCCTTAAGCTCTTTTCCGTCAATTATAAACGTAAAGGAGTCAGCTTCGATAACGCTCGGAATATCGTCAACGGTGAGCTTTCCGTCCATAATATCGTAATCGCCTTCGCCCGAAGAGGTTTTTGCGTCCTCGCCGTCGATGTTATCGCTGTTGAAATATGTTATTGCAACGTCGTCATCACCGTCAAATTTAAACGCCCAGGCGCAACGCTTTTCCTCATCAAAGTAATACCAGACATTTTTGGTAAGGAAGGAATAATCCGCCACAGCAGCCGTTGTTGAGGCCGTTGTTGACTCGGTTGTTGTTTCGGCTGTTATGCTTTGTGAATCGGCTAAAGCAGTTGTGCTCGCTGATGTCTGCTCAGTAGCTGCGCTCTGAGAAACCGGGGTTGAGCCCGGCTCGGGAGCCTTTGGCTTGCCCTTTGTTAAGGCGTAGCCTGTGCCTGCGCCGATAATAATAACTGCAACTGCAATAATGGCAAATATTGCTTTTTTATTCATAATATCACCTCATAAATTATTTTAATTATTTTATCACAATAAATTCTTAATATCAATTATTATATCAGATTACCCGATTTTCAGGCTCCTCGCCGTTTATGATATGCATAATGTTTGAATAAATATTTCTGAATATTTTTTTGATGGTAAGGCTCGTTATCCCTGCTGTGTGCGGGGTTAAAACGAGCTTTTCCCTTATTCTTTCATCAAGAAGAATGTTGTCCTTCATAACAGGCTCGGGTGAGATTACGTCAAGCCCTGCGCCTGCGATTTTTCCGTTTAAAAGCGCGTCAAAAAGCGCCTTGTTATCAACTAAATCTCCCCTCGAGGTGTTGATAAGATATGCGCTCTTTTTCATTTTGTCAAAGAAGCCCTCGTCTGCAATCTCCCTTGTAGCGTCGCACACGGCAAGATGAAGCGACACAAAATCGGAAACGCCGAGAAGCTCGTCAAGGCTGACGTACTCTGCGTTATACTCCTTTTCAAGCGCTTCGTATCTCGTTCTGTTTGAATAGATTATTCTTGCGCCGAACGCATCGAGCAGCCTTGCTGTTGCCCTTGCTATATCACCGAAGCCGACGAGCCCTACAGTACATTCGGAAAGCTCCCTGACAACGCCGAAGGAGGCCTTTTTAACCTCAATCTGCCGTCCGTCATAAACTGCCTGCTGACCGCCTGTAAGCTCCTTCAGGCACGCAAGAATAAGAAGAAGCGCCGTTTCAGCGACGGCAGTATCGTTAACGCCCTTGTTGTTTGAAACCATAACGCCGTTTCTTTTTGCACTGTCAAGGTCAACGCCCTGATAGCCTACCCCCTCGGACTGAATGAATTTAAGCCTGCCAAGCCCCGAAATGAGCTCGTCGCTGACAGTTGCCATAGCGTCAGCAATGAGGATTTCGGTATCCCCCGCCTCTTTAATAATTCTTTGCACACTGTCGTCAAGCGTAAAAAATTTAACGCCGTATTTTTTCAGCTCAGGTATGCTTTCAAGTATGTTTTTTTCGTTTGTTACGTTAGAGAAAAAGGTTATATTCATTATTTTTTGTTCCTTATGATTTTAAAATAGCCGATAATTCCTCCCGCAAGGCCTACGCCGAATGCCGCAACGATTACAATGAGCGCGAGCCTTGTATCGGGTGAAACCGATAAAGTAAAAAGCTCCATATTAATCACCATAGCCTTTCAGGCAACAAATAGTTTATTAAAAATCACCTAAACCCTGTGTTGCCTGAACAGGCGTTAATGGTGATTATAGCCATCGCTCGTTGTTGCGCAGCAACAAACTGAGCGGGCAATATAATTGATTAGTGTGATTTATCACACTATTCTCCTTTTTAAACTGAATCAATTATATCATATCTACGGGCTTTTTAAAAGCAGGAATATTTTTGTTGCTTTTTGTAATATTTTTTATCCATTTTGTAACTTTTTCGCGTTTTTCTATTGAAATTTTCATTTTTATATATTATTATATACAGGTATAAGAGGAAATAATATGGCTAATAATACAAAAACGAAGAAAAAAAGGAGCGCTTCAAAAAAGAAGCCCTCTGCGGCGAAAAAGAAAGCGCCTTCAAAAAAGAAATCCTCAGCAAAGAAAAACGGCGCGTACACACGCAAAACAGCCGCAGCAAAGAAAAAAGAGGCAAACGCTTTAAGCAAAAAGAACATAATAATTATCATTGCCTGCGTTTTAGCGCTTGCAGGGGTTATAACGGCGATTGTGCTTGCTTCAGGGGCAGCTTCAATAAACCCGAAAACAAGAGCAGGCATTGAAAGCATTGATAAGGGAGACGACAACCCCGCCTGGGGAATCGATGTTTCATCCCACAACGGAAAAATAAACTGGAAAAAGGTCAGCAAAAAAGCCGATTTTGCCTTCATCAGAGTTGGCTACAGAGGCTACGCAACAGGCGAAATCAACGCAGATAAAAAGGCTAAGGCAAACCTTAGCGGAGCGAATAAAAACAAGGTTCCCGTCGGAGTGTATTTTTACTCGCAGGCTATTAACGAAAAGGAAGCGATTAAGGAAGCTAAATTCCTTTTAAAAAGCATAAAGGATTACGACGTTACCCTTCCCGTTGTTATTGATTTTGAATACGCATACAGCAAGGGAAAGATAACGGGCAGGCTCTACAAGGCAGGCCTCAGCAAGAAAGAAAAAACGGCGCTTATCAACGCCTTTTGCGACACAGTAAGAAAAGCGGGCTATACCCCGGGCGTTTACGCTTCAAGCTACATATACCGCTCTCACCTCAATATGAAAAGCATCCCCGACGACGTTTTCATCTGGGTTGCCGATTATAACGGAAGAGTTACCTACAGCGGTTATTACGACATATGGCAATACAGCGAAAAGGGTAAATGCGAGGGAGTAAGCTCCAAAAAGGTTGACACAAATTATTTCTATACAAAGAAGAGACTGTAGGTGTAATTATGAAAAAACTTACAAAAATAACATCGGTAATGCTTCTCCTCGCAATGCTGTTTTCTTTTCCTCTAACGGCAAGGGCTCAGACTACGTCAGGCTCAATTTTCACCTCTTCAACATACACTCATCAGAGTCAGTTTGACGGCGCAAAGATTATTCAGGGCGTTGACCTTTCAAAGCACAACGGCACCGTTGACTTTGCAAAGATGAAGAAGGCGGGAGTTAAATACGTTATTCTGCGCGCAGGCTACAGAGGATGGGCAGACGAGGGCACGCTGAATAAAGACAGCAAATTTGAGGAATACATAAAGGCGGCTTCCAAGCAAGGGCTTAGCATAGGCATTTACTTTTACTCGCAGGCTATTACCACCTCGGAGGCTAAGGCTGAGGCTGATTACACGGTTAACGTAATTAAGAATTGCAAAAAACACATCAACCTCCCCGTTGCGTTTGACTACGAATTTGCCGAGGTTGAAAAAGGAAGATTTGATTCCGCCTGGAGAAAAGGAACGCTTGACAAAACAAAATGCACAAGCATTGCAAAGGCGTTTTGCAAGGAGATTAAGGCAAAGGGTTATCAGCCGATGATTTATGCCAACAAGAGCTTTCTCAGCGAGGTGCTTGACGGCAAAACGCTCGGCAAGACATATCCTATCTGGCTTGCTAATTACGCAACAAAGACTACATACGACGGCTCGTTTTACATCTGGCAGTTCTCATCAACGGGAAAAATTGACGGAGTTTCGGGAAATGTTGATTCAAATTTCCTTTATTCCTCGTCAAATCTTCTTCCCGTTTCGAATGATTTCACGGCAGACGCAATAGCTGACTGCGCTTATACGGGAAGCGCCATTATGCCAAATTTCAACGTTAAATATAACGGAAAGCTGCTTATCAAGGGAAACGATTATTACGTAACATTTAATAACAACATTAATATAGGAACTGCGACGGTTACGGTTACAGGAGTTAACGGTTACAAGGACGTTAATCCCACAACGTTTAAGTTCCTCATTGTTCCGACCAAGGCTGCAGCTCCTGTTCTCACCAAGCGCGGAGTTGACACAATGTCCTTCAATTGGGCGGCGCACAGCAACGCTGACGGCTACAGAGTTTCATACGTCGCCGACGGAAAGCTGAACCCGCTTGCAACAGTTAAAACAACCTCCTGCTCTGTCAGCGGCCTCACCTCGGCGCACAATTATCACATTGTTGTGCAGGCATACAAGGTGGTTAACGGCTCGGTTTACTACGGAATCAAGTCAGACGAGCTTTACACAATGACCAAGCCTGCAAAGGTTAAAACCGTAAAGACCGCGTCAAGAACAAATACGTCAATCAAGCTGAAATGGACAAAGCAATCGCAGGCGGATAAATACATAGTTTATAAGTACAACGCAGGCGATAAGAAATACGAAATAATCAGCGAGGTTACCGGCGGCAAGAACAACACCTTTGATGTTACAGGTCTTAAAGCAAACACAAAATATAAGTTCAAAATCAGAGCCGTTAAGGTTAACGAAAAGGGCAAGACGATGAACGGCTCGGCAAGCGCGGCGTTTGCGGACTACACCTCGCCGAACGCACCGAAGCTCAAATCTGCTTATTCAAACGAAACGAAGAAAATAACCGTAAAGCACAGGAAAACCTCAGGTGCTTACGGCTATCAGGTGATGTGGAGCACGACGAGCACGTTTACTCAGAACTACAAGAAAAAGACCTTCTACGGCAGCAATAATCTTACAAATAAAGTTACCGCTTATAAATCAGGCGGAAGCTACTATGTGAGAGTTCGCTCCTTCATAAAGCGAAACGGAAAGAATTACTATTCCCCGTGGAGCGATTCAGAGCACGTTTATACAAAGTAAACAACGTCAAAAGAGACAGCTTATAAGCTGTCTCTTTTTGATTTGAGTAATGAAATTTCTTTTGCGTAGCCGTCAAGCTCGTTCGGGGTTTCAAGGAACATGGGAAGGTCTCTGAGCTGCGGATGATTTATAATTCTTTCAAACGCCTCAAGCCCGATATATCCCTGCCCGATTTTTTCGTGCCTGTCCTTATGCGCGCCGGGAGGATTTTTTGAATCGTTGAGATGAAGGGCTTTCAGGCGTTCAATTCCTATTACCCTGTCAAACTCGTCAAGCACGCCGTCAAGATTATTGACTATATCGTAGCCGCCGTCGCTGACGTGGCAGGTGTCAAGGCAGACTCCCATTTTATCATTAAGCTCAACGCCGTCAATAATCGCTCTGAGCTCCCCAAAGCTTTTGCCCATCTCAGAGCCCTTTCCCGCCATAGTTTCAAGGAGGACGGTTGTTGTCATATCCTCATACAAAACCTCGTTCAAAACGGAGCAGATAAGCTCTATTCCCTTTTCCTCACCCTGACCCACGTGGGAGCCCGGGTGGAAATTGTAAAGCTGGTTCGGGAGCATTTCCATTCGCTTTATATCGTCTTTAAAGGTGAGGAGTGCAAACTCCCTTACCTCGGGCTTTGCCGAGCAGGCGTTGAGGGTATACGGAGCGTGGGCAAGAATAGTTCCGAAGCCCTTTTCATTTTTTCTCTTTAAGAATTCATTTATATCGTTTTCGTCAATATCCTTCGCCTTGCCGCCGCGCGGATTCCTTGTAAAAAACTGAAAGGTGTTCGCGCCGATTGACTCAGCGGTTTCAAGCATATTTACAAAGCCCTTGCTTGCGGAAAGGTGAGCGCCGATTGTAAACATTATAAAATACCTCTTTCAATTGCTTCATCAGCCCTGCCGCTCATAATGAATTCAAGCAAATCGCCGACGCAGCCCTTGTTGCAGTGGCACGCCTCATACTTGCAGATTTTATGAATTGAGGACGGCGCCTGGCCCGCGCACGCAGGGAGGCCTACTGTTTTGAGCATATCCCAATCGTTATAATAATCGCCGATTGCGGCAACATGGCTCTTTTCAATGCCGAGCATATCCGCAAGCTTCATTATGCCAACGCCCTTATGAGTGTCCTTCTGGAGCATTTCAAGCGTTACGATTGACGAGGGCATAAAGTTTGCGTCAGGGTTTTCCATTGCGATAACGCGCCTCTGAAGCCTGTTCATAACGAACGGATTCGCCCAGAAAATAACCTTCATCCAGCCTTCGTCGGGAATTTCGTCAAACGAGTGAACGTATTTATGCTTCGCCTTGTCAAAATACATTGTTGAGGCTGAAAACAGCCCGTTTTTAACTATATAAACAAAATCGTCAAAATAAATTCCGATATCAACGCTTTTGAATAAATCGTCAAATTCGCTGTAGATAAACCTTACGAATTCGCGCCCCTTTGGGCCGATAGTATTCCTCCATATCATCTGCTCCTTTTCATAGTCGTAAAGGCCCGCGCCGTTGAGCACGATTGCAGGCTGATTTGGCGTTATGCGGTTATAGTTTCTTCCGAGCGATGACTGAAGCCTGCCCGAAGCAAGAGTGAAATTGCCGCCGAGCTCGGTAAACCTCTTTATAGCGTCATAATTTCTCTGCGGAATCTGGCGCTTTTTATCCTTAAGCGTTCCGTCAATATCGGAAACAACAAGCCAGTTTTCAAACGTCTTTCCCATTTGATATTCTCCGGATAAAATCTGTAAAATATTCGGGAAGCTCGCTTTCAAATTCGAGATACTCCCCTGTTATCGGGTGGTTGAAGCCTATCATCTTTGCGTGAAGGCACTGCCCGCCCAGAGCCCTGATTACTTTTTTGGGGCCGTAAACATCGTCGCCCGCAACAGGGTGGCCGATATACGCCATATGAACTCTTATCTGATGAGTTCTTCCCGTTTCAAGGCGGCAGCGGATGTGAGTAAAATCACCGTAGCGCTTGATAACCTCAAAATGAGTTGTTGCCTCCTTTGAGTTTTTGAAAACAACAGCCATTTTCTTTCTGTCCTTAGGGCTTCTGCCTATGGGCTGGCTGATAGTTCCGCTGTCCTCTTTAATGTTGCCGTAAACAACCGCCTCGTACGCTCTTTCAAAGGAGTGGTCCTTAATCTGGGAGGCGAGCCCTGCGTGAGCCAAATCGTTTTTTGCAACTATTAAAAGCCCCGAGGTGTTCTTGTCAATTCTGTGGACTATCCCGGGGCGGAGCACTCCGTTAATTCCCGAAAGGCTGTCCTTACAGTGATAGAGCAGCGCGTTTACAAGAGTGCCGCTGTAATTACCGTTTGCGGGGTGAACAACCATTCCCTTCGGCTTGTTGACAACGAGCAAATCCTTGTCCTCATAAACGATATCAAGCGGAATGTTTTCCGCCTCAACGTCAAGCGGCTTTGCGTCGGGCACGGTGAATTCAATAATATCGCCCGCTTTTACCTTATACTTTTTATCAAGCGGCTTCCCGCCGAGCAGGGCGTTTTCGCCGTCAATTATCTTCTGAACGGCGGAGCGGGTTATATCGCTTAGCTGCTCAGAAATAAACTTATCAAGCCTTTCGCCTGCGTTTTCAGTTTTAACCTTAAAGCTATATGTTTCAGGCATCTTGCTTTTCCTCAGGCTCTTTTGTTTTCTTTTCCCTGTTATCCTTTTTTGTGAAAACGTCAACTAAAAGGCAGATAACAAGCGAGGTTGCGCCGAGAGTTACAGCACTGTCTGCAATATTGAAAATTGCGAAATTCATAAAAATCGGCTCAATAAAATCGATAACATATGAATGGAGCGCTCTGTCAATAAGATTTCCGAGACCGCCTGCTATAATAACGCCAATGCTCCAATACTCCCAGAGGCTGTTGCTGCGGTTTGAGAAAAGATACCACATTGCAACAGCGCAGACAATTACCGTCAGCACTATAAACAGCCATCTTGCGCCGCTGAAAAGCGAGAACGCCATACCTGTGTTTTCGGCATAGTTAAACTGAACAACCTTCGGTATAAAGGTTACGGCGGGCTTGTACTGAAGAAAGTGCACCGCGAGAATTTTTGTTACCTGGTCAAAGGCTACGATAAGAGCTATCATAACCGCGCACCATATATGCTTTTTTAAATGTTCGTTCTTTTTCATAATTCTTATAAAAACGGGAGGGTGTGGAGACCCTCCCCTACTTTATTATTTTAAAAGCTCTTTCATAGTTGCCGCGCATTCGGCGCAAAGGGTCGGATGCTCAGCGCAGGAGCCTACTGAGGTTGAGAATTTCCAGCAGCGCTCGCACTTTTCGCCGTCTGCCTTTGCAACGCTTACGCTGAGGCCTGCAACGTCGCCCTCGAATTCTCCCTTACCGTCTGCAAGCTCAACTGCAGAGGTGATAAAGATTTCGGGAAGCGCGCTTTCAACTGAGCTGAGGAATTCCTTAAGCTCGCCGTCAGCGTGAAGGATTATCTTAGCCTCAAGCGGCTTGCCGATAATCTTATCGCGCCTTGCGATTTCAAGCGCCTTCTGAACGTCAGTTCTTACATCGTGGATTCTGTCCCACTTAGCGATGAACGCCTCGTCAGCGTCAATATACTTTTCGCTCGGGATATCGTTGAAGAGCGGTGACTCGGGATTTCTTGAGGAATCGTGCTTCATCTCTCTCCAGATTTCATCGCAGGTAAATGCAAGGATAGGTGTGAGAACGAGAGTGAGCGCGTCAAGCACCTTGTAAAGAACGGTCTGAGCGGCTCTTCTTGACTTTGATTCGGGAGCAGAGGTATAAAGTCTGTTTTTGAGAACGTCAAAGTAGAAATTACTCATATCAACAACGCAGAAATTATGAAGCGCGTGAGCGGTGGTGTGATACTCATAATTATCATAGCCTGCTCTTGCGGTTTCAAGCACCTCGTCAAGCTTCATAAGAGCGTACTTATCAAGCTCCTCCAATTCCTCGTTGGGAACGATGTCCTTATCGGGGTCAAAATCATAGAGATTGCCGAGGCAGTATCTCGCCGTGTTACGGATTTTTCTGTAGTTATCAGAAATCTGCTTGATAATCTCATCGCTGATACGGATATCAGCGTGATAATCTGCAGAAGCTACCCAGAGCCTGAGAATATCTGCGCCGAACTTATTCATAACGTCTCTCGGGTCAACGCCGTTACCGAGGGATTTTGACATCTTTCTGCCTTCGCCGTCAACAGTCCAGCCGTGGGTGATAATCTGCCTGAACGGAGCTCTCCTGCCCGCTGCAACAGATGTGAGAAGGGAGGACTGGAACCAGCCTCTGTACTGGTCTGCACCCTCAAGATAAACGTCTGCAGGCCAGCTGAGGTTAGGTCTATTCTTGCATACTGCAAAGTGAGATGAACCTGAGTCGAACCAGACGTCCATTATATCCTTTTCCTTATCAAATCCGTTTGCCTTGCCGCAGTGAGGGCAGGTAAAGCCTTCGGGAAGGAAATATTCAGCGTCGTGAGCAAACCAGGAATCGGAGCCTTCCTTACCGAAAATCTCGGAAACCTTAGCCATAACGCCTTCATCAATAATCTCTTTTCCGCAATCCTTACAGTAAACAACGGGAATCGGAACGCCCCATTTTCTCTGACGGGAGATACACCAGTCTGCGCGCTCCTGCACCATTGACTGAAGCCTGTCCTTACCCCACTCGGGATACCATTTAACGTCCTCGGCAGCCTCAACGGCAGCCTCCTTGAAATCATCGACAGAGCAGAACCACTGTGAGGTAGCTCTGAAGATAACGGGCTTATGGCATCTCCAGCAATGAGGATACTGGTGCTTAATCTTCTTAAGCGCAAAGAGATTGCCTGTTTTTTCAAGATGCTCTGCGATAGGCTTGTTTGCCTCCTCGGTTGAAAGCCCTGCAAACTGACCTGCTTCCTCTGTTAAAATTCCCTTGTCGTTTACGGGAACAACAATCGGGATTTCAGGATATTTCTTGCAGACAACAAAGTCGTCGACACCGTGACCCGGAGCTGTGTGAACGCAGCCTGTACCGCTTTCAAGCGTTACGTGGTCGCCTACGATAACGAGAGAGGTTCTGTCAATAAACGGATGAGCAGTTTTCATATATTCAAGCTCAGCGCCGCGGATAATTCCAACCGTTTCCCAGTCTTCAACGCCTGCATCTGCGAATGCAACGGGCGCAAGGTCTGTTGCCATAACGTAGTATTCGCCGTTAGCCTTGAGAAGAGAATACTCATAATTAGGGCCAACGCATATTGCGAGGTTTGCGGGAAGGGTCCAGGTTGTTGTTGTCCAGATTACGAAATATGTTTTATCAAGGTCAGCGCCGAGGGCTTCAAGCTTGCCCATATCGTCCGTAACCTTGAACTTAACATAAATTGAGTGGCAAGGGTCCTCGCCGTATTCAATCTCAGCCTCTGCAAGAGCCGTATTACAGTCCGAGCACCAGTAAACGGGCTTTAAGCCTTTATAGATATAGCCCTTCGAAGCCATTGAAGCGAAAACCTTAATCTGCTCCTCCTCAAATTCCTTCTGAAGAGTGATATAAGGCTTATCCCATTCGCCGATAACGCCCATACGCTTGAAGCTTTCGCGCTGGATGTCAACGAAGCCGAGAGCTGTATCGCGGCAAATCTGACGAAGCTCAACGTCGCTGATATTTGAATCAGCGGTGATGCCCGCCTTCTTTCTTGCTGCAAGCTCTGTAGGAAGGCCGTGAGTATCCCAGCCCGGTACATACGGAGACTGGAAGCCTGTCATATTCTTATATCTTACAATAAAATCCTTGAGCGTTTTATTGAGCGCGTGGCCGATATGGATATCGCCGTTAGCATACGGAGGGCCGTCGTGAAGGACGAAACGCGGCTTATCTGCGCCGAGCTCCATAAGCTTTTTATACTGGTCTGTCTCCTCCCATCTTTTGAGGAACTCAGGCTCTCTCTGGGGGAGCGAGGCTCTCATGGGGAAATCGGTCTTAGGTAAATTTAAGGTTTGATTATAGTCCATTGGTTATAACTCCTTGAGTTTTATTTATGTAATTATTTCTTTTTCTTGAAAAAGCCCTTGAATTTCGGCTCATCGTCGTCATCCTCGTCATCATCGGGAGGGATAAGTGAAATAGTCTTGGTCTTGTCAAGATGAGCGTCCTCAGTTTTTACGTTAAAGTAATTTTCAAAAGGGAGCTTTTCATCGAAAAGTGATTTTTCCTCCATCTCAGGCTCTTCCGTTATTTCAAAAACCTGATTTTTGGATTTATCAATCGGAGTGATTTCATCAGCTGAAAACGCAGCTACGGCAGCCATAGGGTCAAGCGGCTCCTCGTCAGCCTCAGGCTCGTCGGGGATAATTTCAATTATCTCCTCCTCGGGTGCGCTCTCCTCAGCGGCGCTCTCTTCTGCAGCCGTCTCCTCTGCAGGAGCACTCTCCTCAACAGGAGCGGCTTCCTCTGCAGGCACCTCCTCAGCTTCGGGAGCAGCCTCTTCAATTACCTCCTGAGCGGGCTCCTCATACTGAGGCTTTTCAAGCTTTACCTCGCCCGGGATTGCGCTTTTAATTTCATCTATTTCGGAAACGAGAGAGCTTACCTCGCTTTTAACGGAGTCAAGCTTCTTTTCCTCATCGTTCTCCTCGCTGCTGTAAAGCTTAGCTGCGTTGAGAGCCTCAAGCTGCTCTGAATAGAGGCTCTTGAGGTTGTCTATAAAAACAGCCGCATTTCTTCTGAGGGTGGCGTTAAGAAGCTCGTAAGCCTCCTTCTCCTCCTGAGATTTCTTAACAAGCTCGTCTGAAATCTCCTTTGCCTGGTCAAGAATATTCTGTGCAACTATCTGAGATGAGCTGATAGCCTCGTTTGATTTCTTTTCAGCGTCGGAAACAATTGCGTCAGCCTCGTCAGTTTTCTGCTTGATTATTGCAGAGGAATAATCCCTCGCCTCGGCAACAATTTTATCAGCCTTTGCCTGAGCCTCGTTAACTCTTGTGTCAGCCCGGAGCTTGCTGTCGGCAATAAGCTTTTCAGCCTCATCGGTTGAATCCTTTTTAATTCTGTCCGCCATTTTCTGCGCGGTAATAAGAGCTGTTTTGATTGAATCCTCTTCAGCTCTGTACTCTTCAATTTTAGAAGCGAGGACCTCGAGCTTATGATAAAGCTCCTTGTTTTCGTTTTCATACGCTTCAATAGTTGAAGCGGCCTCGTTGATAACGGTGTTAACCTCATCAATGCTGTAGCCGAGGTCAACCTCTTTGATTTCAACGTTTCTTAAATCGTTTGCACTGATCATATTCTTATCCTCTTTCAAAATTATTTATTACATAAACATTCCGTTGTTTTCAAGCTCATCAATTAAATCGCCCATAACGTCAACGTTATAAGGAGTAATGATATAGGTTGAATTTGCAACTCTTTTAATCTGACCGTTATTTGCGTAAGCAACGCCTGAAAGGAAATCAAGCAGGCGCCTTGCGATGTCTCTGTTAGTTCCTTCAAGGTTTAAAACAACAGTTCTTCTTTCATTGAGGTTGTCGGCAATCTGAGCTGCCTCCTCATATCTTTCAGGCTTAACAAGAACAACCTGAAGCTGAGCCGTTGTGTGAATGTTAACAACCTTATCGTTGCCCCTTGAGCTTCTTCTGATTGAGCGCTCTGCGCGCTCAGACCTCTCCTCTCTTTCATACGAAGGAGCGGAGGTGCGCTCAAAGCTTCTTTCGCGCTCTCTTGCGGGAGCTAAATTGGAAGATGAAGAGCCAAAGGAATTGCCCTCATCATAGTATTCATCAAAATCGTCCTCATCGTCGCCGATAATTTCTTTTACCTTATCAAAAAATCCCATCTTTTCAACCTCTCGCTTTCTTAAAAATATTGTCTCGCTCCGAAGATAGCGGAGCCGACTCTTACTATATTTGACCCCTCGGCTACGGCGGTTTCATAATCTCCGCTCATACCCATTGAGAGAATATCCATATTTATATTATCTAAGTTTTTATCCCTAATGTCAATAAATGTTTTGTGCATTATTTCAAAATATTTTCTGACCTCGCTGCCGCTGCATATCGGAGGGATTGTCATGAGCCCTTTAACCTTGATATTTTCAAGCTCTGCAATTTCGCACAGAAGCTCCTCAAGCCCCTCAAGAAAGATTCCGCTTTTTGATTCCTCCTGCCCGATGTTTACCTCAACAAGAATATTGCTGATAACATCCTTTTTGACGGACTGCTTGCTGATTTCCCTTGCAAGGTGAAGCGAATCAACGGATTCAATCATATCAACCTCGCCCACAATCTGTCTGACCTTGTTTGTCTGAAGGTGACCGATAAGGTGCTTTTCAACTCCGTTTAAATGAAGCGAGTCGCGCTTGCCTAAATATTCCTGAACTCTGTTTTCACCGATTAAATCAGCGCCGTCGTCAAGAACGGGGTTGATATAAGCTGCATCAACCGTTTTGGTAACGCACATCAGCCTGACGTCCTTTTCGCTCCTTCCTGCCTTTACGGCAGTTTCAAGAACATTATTTTTAATTCTTCTGTAATTATCTACAGTTTGCTGAATTCTTTTCTCATCAGGTATAAACCTTTCCATCCCAAAGCTCCTTTCCCTGTGTAATTATCTGGTCATGAAGCCTGATTCCTTTAGGGTTATCGGGCTCGTATTTAACAATTACCCAGTCATCATCTGAATATATTACCTCTGTTTCACGGAAATTAACCTGACTTGAAACGAGCGCGTACACGCCCTTTTTATCAGCGTTTACGTGAAGCGCGGAGGCGGGAAGCTTTATTCCCTCATATGAACGGATGCGGATTTCAATATCCTCACGCCTTAACGAGGCAAGCTTGCCATTCATATCATTACATCTGAGAATAAGCGCCGTCTTTGTTTGCCCCGGTACAGGGTCCGCGCCGCTAAGGATTTCAGCGTTTATCGTTGTATCGTCGCTGTTTTTAAGGGCAACCGTTACCTTCTGATTATCCTTAAGCCCCTTGACCTCCTCAACGTCAAGCACGCATTCAAAATACCACACATAGCTTGTAATCAGCTTTCCGAGCGAATTCTTTTCGCTCTCCTTTTTCTTTGAGGTATCCTCAAGCGCCTTTTCAATATCGCTCACCGTGGCCTCTGCCGCCTTATCATAAGGGATAACGTTTTCATAGCCGTCCGTATAGCTTGAGAAAACGCCTGAGGTCTCCGAGCTTACGTAATCATTCGGTGTTGAGGAAGCCGAATATTTTTCAAGCTCCTTGTTAAGAGACTGAATAATTTTCATTAAGTCAACGTCCTCGCCGATAAGCATCTGCCGTCTCAGCAGGCTGTCGTTAATGCTGTTTCCCGTCTCCTGAAGAGCGTTGATATCGTTGTTATTCATTGCTCTTATGTAGCTGTTCAGCTTACTTTCAACCTCGGAATTGATGCTCTCAACGCTCGAGGTCTGAGCAATGGTCTGAGTTTCGAGCTTTTCATAGTATGCAATTTCCTTCTGAATTTCAGCATACTTTGAATAATCCGTTGCCTTTTTTGTGTCAGAAAAGGTCATGGCAACGTTGCCGCCTGCGTTCACCTTGTCGCCGTCGCCGACGCAGGGCACCGTTACAACACCTTCGGGAGACTGCAGGGTGTGCTCGTCTCTTACTACTACGGCGGTTGCGCTAACAGATTCAAAGGTTATGCTTTTTTCCGCCTCAACGGTTTCAAGCTTAATATGCGTTACGGAATAAAACTGAACGAAGATATAAACAAATATCGCTATTATCGCAACAGCCATAAGAATATTATTTAATTTTACTTTTCTGCCGCTCAAGCTTAAAACTCCTCACTTAAAAATTTTTCAGATATCGCCTGCGCCCTGTCAAAAAGCTCGCTTTTTTCAAGCTCATCGGCGTAAAGCCAGACGGTTTTTTCATTTTTACGGAACCATGTCAGCTGCCTTTTAGCATAGTGGCGCGTTTCCTTTTTAAGATTTTCAGCCGCCTCGGCAAGAGTTATCTCGCCGTCAATATACGGCTTAAGCTCCTTGTGGCCGATTGCCTGCCTTGCGGTTTTGCCCGCTTCACCGAGCCTTGCTCTTGCCTCTGCCTCAAGCCCTTTTTCAAGCATTAAATCAACCCTGCGGTTAATTCTTTCATAGAGCTTATTTCTGTCTTTATAATTAATGCCGATGTAAAGCGCCTCAAACGGGCTTTCTTCATCGTGCGAGCGCTCGTTTTGCTCCGTCTTGCTTACACCGCCGTAATAAAGCTCAAGCGCTCTTATAACTCTTTTACGGTTGTTTTTATGAACTGTTCCTGCTGCTTCAGGGTCAACTCTTTCAAGTTCCTCAAAAAGCTCGTTGTTGCTTTTATCGCTGAGCCTCTGCCTTGTTTCCTCGTCAGCTCCGACCTCGGAAAATTGAAGGTTATTCACAAGCGAATCGATAAACAGCCCTGTTCCGCCGACGATAATCGGAACTCTGCCCCTTGATTTTATTTCAAACGCCTTTTCCTTTGCAAGCCTTACGAAATCGGCAACGGAAAAGGTTTCGTCTGCACTGAGAAATTCAAGAAGATGATGAGGTATTCCCTGCTGCTCCTCAGCAGTTGCCGCCGCTGTTGCAACGGGCATTCCCTTATACACCTGCATTGAATCCGCAGATATTACCTCTCCTCCGAGCCTTTTTGCAAGCTCGACTCCGAGCGCCGTTTTTCCCGAAGCGGTTGCGCCTACAACGCAGATAATCTTGATTTTTTCCATATCTATATCTATGCCCTGCCGAACTGCTTTTCAATATCGTACTTTGAAAGCTTAATCATAACGGGTCTGCCATGCGGGCAGTATCTTATGTCAGGCATTGAAAGCAGCTTTTTAACGAACAGTTCCCTTTCATAAGGCGAGGTGTAATCCCCTGCCTTGACTGCCGCCCTGCACGAGGTTGAATGGAATATCCAGTCCATCTGCTCAGGCGTGATATCCGTTTTGCCTTCAAGCAGCTTGCCCGCCGTTTCAATTATCAAATCCTCAATTTTTTCGTTATCAAGCATTGACGGGCATTCGCGCACGATTACAGAGGAGTTTCCGAAATCCTCAATCAGAAAGCCGCATTTTGAATAGAGCTCAAGATTATCGCAGACAGCGCTGTACTCCTCCTTTGAAAGCCTTACGGCAACGGGGGTAAGAAGAAGTTGCGAATTAATCTTAGCGCTTGCTTTAAGCTTCTCAAAGTTCATTCTCTCGTGCGCCGCGTGCTTGTCTATAAGATAAAGCGAATTGTCAATTTCAACTATGATATACGTCTTAAACGCCTCGCCTATAACTCTGAAATCAGGGATATCAACCTCGCTCTCTTTTATTTCAAGCGTTTCCTCCTTAATCGGAGAAGCCGTATCCTTTGTCTGCAGGCGGTCAATGCTTTTGCTGTCTATTACTGTTACGCCCGGAATATTTTCAGGCGTTTTAACGTCGCCCTTATAGATATTATCGCCTGTGCTTGCGGCAACCTGCCAGAACTTGTTCGGCTCGCTCTTCTGCTTAAATTCCATCTGCTGAGGCTTGTCCTCTTCCCTGATGAAAAAATCGAGCCTGCCTGACGCGGTCTGCTGCAGAGGTCTTTCCCTTCTTTCGGGAAGGTGCGCCTCCTTAGGTGTGTCGCCCGTTTCAATCGCATTTTTTACTCCGTAGTAAATCAGCTCAAAAACAGGCCTCTCGTTTGCAAAGCGAACCTCGATTTTCGCAGGGTGAACGTTAACGTCAACAAAGGCTTTGTCGCATTCAATGTTAAGAACGCAGCCCGGAAATCTTCCGACCATTATTGAGTTTTTATACGCCTGCTCAAGCGCCGCCATTGCGGTCTGACTCTTGACAAGCCTTGAATTGATGAAGAAATACTGCATTGCCCTGCTTTTTCTTGAGGCCGAGGGCTTTGTTACAACTCCGCTGACTCTCATATTGTGAGCGTTGTAATCAACGTCAATCAACGAGGAGGCGAACTCTCTTCCCAAGACGGAGTAAACGGTATCCTTAAGATTTCCGTTGCCCGAGGTTACGAGAGTCTGCTTGCCGTCTCTTATAAACCTGAAGGCAATATCGGGATGGCTGATTGCCATTCTGTCAACTATCCCCGCAACGGAGTTACCCTCCGTTACGTCCTTCTTGAGAAATTTCATTCTTGCGGGGGTGTTGAAGAAAATATCTCTTACAACAATTGTTGTTCCCGACGGGCAGCCCGCGTCAGCGAACGCCTTTTCCTCGCCGCCCTCAATTTCATATCTCGTTCCGATTTCCTCATCGGCAGTTCTTGTAAGGAGCTCAACTCTGCTGACAGCGGAAATTGAAGCCATTGCCTCGCCTCTGAAGCCGAGAGTGCCGATTGAATTTAAATCGTCGCTGTACTTAATCTTGCTTGTGGCGTGCGAAACAAAGACCTTTTTTACCTGCTCCTTTTCAATTCCGCAGCCGTCGTCAGTTATTCTTATGTAGGTTGTGCCGCCGTTTTTAATTTCAACGGTTATGTTTTTTGCGCCTGCGTCAACCGAGTTTTCTATCATCTCTTTAACTATTGAGGACGGGCGTTCAACAACCTCGCCCGCTGCAATAAGCTGATAGACCTCTTTTGGCAATATATTTATTTCAGGCAAAGCGTTCACCCCTTTCAATAATTAACTGAACGATTTAGTTTATATTTCCTCCGCCTTCTTTTTAAGGTCATACAAGGTCTGCATAGCCTCAATCGGAGTCAGAGTGTTAACGTCAGTTGCTTTTAAAAGCTCGATTATATCTGATGCGGAGTTGGTTGAGAAATTGTACTGAATATCATCTTCAGCCTCTTCAACTGCGCCCTCCGCCTTGAATTCAATTTCAATCTTGTTCGCTTCAAGCTCCCTGAGAATCGCCTTTGCTCTTTTTATTACACTCTGTGGGATTCCCGCAAGCTTTGCAACCTCGATACCGAAGCTCTGGTCTGCTCCGCCGTGAACTATTCTCCTCAGGAAGGTAATATCGTCGCCCTTCTTTTTAACGGCTATCGAATAGTTGTTAACGCCGTCGAGCATTCCCTCCATTGCTGTGAGCTCGTGATAATGCGTTGCAAAAAGAGTTTTTGCGCCGAGAGTCTTTTTCTTGACAGTGTACTCAAGCACCGCTCTTGCAATGCTCATACCGTCAAAGGTTGACGTTCCTCTTCCGATTTCATCAAGGATAATAAGCGAATTTTTAGTTGCGTTTTTAAGAATTGTTGATACCTCGTTCATCTCAACCATAAAGGTTGACTGACCCGTTGCAAGGTCATCGCTCGCGCCGACTCTTGTAAATATTGCGTCGCAAACGGAAATCCGCGCGCTTCTTGCGGGAACGAACGAGCCTATCTGAGCAAGGAGAACTATAAGCGCAGTCTGGCGCATATAGGTTGACTTACCCGCCATATTCGGACCCGTTATTATTGAACAACGGTTTTTATCCATATCAAGCAAGGTATCGTTTGGAACGAACACGCCGTCTGTTAAAAGCGTTTCAACAACGGGGTGGCGCCCCTCTTTAATATCGATTACGCCGTCGGTTGTAATCTGCGGACAGCAGTAGTTATTAACGTACGCCGTCTCGGCAAGTGAAGCGAGGCAGTCAAGCACCGCAAGCGCCTTGGCTGTTTTCTGTATTCTTTCAACCTCACCTGCAACGGCTGTTCTGACTGAGCTGAACGCCTCATATTCAAGAGCAACGAGCCTGTCCTTAGCTCCGAGCACTCTGCCCTCAAGCTCCTTGAGCTCCTGAGTTATATATCTTTCGCAGTTGGTTAAGGTCTGCTTTCTTATGTATTCCTCGGGCACCATATCCTTATACGAATTGGTAACCTCGATAAAGTAACCGAACACCTTGTTATATGAAACGCGGAGCTTCGGTATGCCCGTTTTTTCCTTTTCTCTCGCCTCAATTTCAGCGAGGATATTCGCGCCGCCGTCAACTATATCGCAAAGCTCGTCGATTTCGGAATTGAAGCCTCTTTTGATTATTCCGCCCTCGCGGACTGAAAACGGAGGCTCTTCAACAATTGCGCTGTCGATAAGCGAATGAACGTCCTCAAGCAAATCAATATCGTTATAAATCGCCTTAAGCAGCGCGGCTGACGCGTTGCTGAGCACGCTCTTGATTTCGGGGAGCGCTTCAATTGTTGAGCACAGAGTTCTGAGCTCCTTTGCGTTTGCGGTTGAATATGCAATACGGCTCATAAGCCTTTCCATATCCTTAACGCCCTGGAGCGCCTGCCTTATATCGTCCCTTAAAACGTTGCTGTCAAGCAGCTCGGCAACCGAATTCTGCCTTTTTGTTATCTTGGCGGGAGACACAAGCGGCCTTTCAAGCCATGAGCGGAGCATTCTTTTGCCCATTGCGGTTTTTGTTTTATCAATAACCCAGAGGAGCGAATGCTTTTTATCGCCCGTCATCATTGAC
>CAMOWP010000006.1 GCA_946628455.1 uncultured Clostridia bacterium
ATCTTGAATTCTATTTCAGAATTCCGCGTTATCTTCCTAAGAGTGCTGTTGCTTCAGCTGCAAAGCCGTTTATGAAGGCGCTTGCAAAAACAAGAGATTTCGGTACTCTTGACTGGGTTGCGAAGGTACACCCGCAGAGAATTTCCGCTTACTACGGCTCAATTGAGGATTACAAGGCAATCCCGAAGAAATGGGAGGATTTTGAAATCCGCAAGTTCAATAAGGATAATTCAGACGCTGAAAACTATAAGCTTGACCACGGTTATGACGAGACTAAGCCGGAATCGGAACTCGACATCAAGGATATGCAGCAGGCTGCAAAATTCAGAGGCGGCGAGTGCCTGAGCAAGAAGATGAAGAAGGGCGACCTTGCTACCAAGCTTAAGTGGAAATGCGGTTACTGCGGAGCTGAATTTGAGGCTTCACCTAACCTTATCCTCCTCGGCGGACACTGGTGCCCCGAATGCTACGTTCCTCAGAAGGCATGGGATTACGACAACATCGCAAGAACAAACCCGTTCTTTGCTCAGGTCTGGTATCCTAACCACAAAGAGGATGAGACAAACGTTTACAGATTTGACGACATCTTCCAGGTTGGCGGAACAAAGTGGGACGACATCAAGAGATAATTTACTAAACAAAACACGCCTGCCTGACAGGCGTGTTTTTGGTAAACGGAGGTAAATATGAAAGCGATTAAAGGAAAGATGCTTTTAACAATTATAATAAGCACCTTATTAATAATTGCGCTTTTAGTTGTTATTTTCGGCATTGCCGTTTCGAATGCGGGCTATGACGGCGGTGATTACACTATTCCCGAAATCGACCTCAGCGTTACGCCTGACGGAACTGATGAAAAATACAGTTATCTTTATGACCTCTCAGTTGTTGACGATTCTGCAGATTACCTTGCTCACCCTGACAGCGTTCTTTTAAAGGACGGAAGCATTCTTACCGTTTATCCCAAAGGGCACGGAAAAGGCGCAATATTAAACAAGGTGAGCACAGACGGCGGCAAAACCTGGAGCGAGGAGATAAATAACACACCGAAAAGCTGGGAGGATTCTCTTGAAACGCCGACTGTTTACAGGCTTCATTTCAACGACGGCAAGACGGCTGACAAGCTTATTCTGATTTCAGCGAATCCAAAGTGGCCCGGGATGACAACGCCCGGAGGCTTTAACTGCTCTGTGTCAACTGACGAGGGGCAGACCTGGACTGAGTTTCAGACCTTTTACGACGACTCCTCAAGCGACAAGGTAATTCCGATTGTTGCGATGTCAAGCCTGACGCAGATTAAGGAAAACGGCAGATTTATCAATAAGTGGATGGGAACCTTCCACGACCCTGATTTTTATAACTACAAGACATATCTTACCTTTGACAGAGACGGAAATCCTCATTGGAGCAAGCCTGAAAAGTATTTCAGCAAGTACAGGGATATTGAGAAAAAGGCAAAAATGTGCGAGGTTGAGATAATCAGAAACAGCGGCGGCCTCGGAGACGAGCTTTGCCTTATAGCGCGCTCAAACTCGAAGAATGTGAATTCGCTTATTTCCTTCTCAAGCGACGAGGGCAAGACCTGGTCTGAGCCGAAAACGGCTCCTGCCGCGCTTAACGGCGAACGCCATAAGGCTGAATGGACTAAGGACGGCAGGCTTTTTATAACCTTCCGTTCAATTGAACGCGGCAGCAAGGCGAAAGAAAACGTTCCTTTTAAGCTTTACAATTCTAATAAATGGATAAGCGAAGGCTGGGTTGCCTGGGTCGGCACCTTTGATGACCTCAAAAACGGCAAGGAGGGGCAGTACAGAATCAAGCTTGCGCACATTTATAAGGACGGACAGACAGAGCCGCAGTACGTTGCTAATGCTGATACGGGTTACTGCGGAAATGTTGTTCTCACTGACGGCACGATTGTTACGTCAAGCTACGGAAAGTTCTCCCCGAAGGAGCTTGATTCCGAGGGGAAATACAAAACCTATATCTGTTCAAAGCGTATCAACCTTAAGGACACTGACGAGCTTGCAGAACAAATGAAATAATATACAAAAGAAAAGATACGGTGTTTCTTACACCGTATCTTTTTTCATATACTTAATTATTTGATTTTCTGCTTCTTTAATTTCTTCATCGTTACCGCTTTTTAATGCAGTCTGATATTTCCCGCGGAGGTTGAGATAATCTCCGAAACGTTTTATCGAGCCGAAAACTTTAATGATTATTACGAGCTGTCCGATAAAATACGCGCAAAACGCGATACCGAACAGCGCCATTCTTTCCCTCATAACGCATATAACGGCGCCTGAAATAAAGACGATATCAAGAACCGACTGCGAAATAATCCAGTTTTTTAAAAGCGACTTGAATTCGGAATAAATCTCGCCGAACATCACATTGCCCCTTTGATTGCTTCAAGAAGCTCATCATAAGTTTCAAACGCAGGGAACTGAGGATAATCCTTTTTAATCTGCTCGGTGCTCCTGAACAGGAAGCCTGCCTTGCTTGCCTGAATCATTGCAAGGTCGTTGAAGCTGTCGCCGCTTGCAATAGTTTCAAAGCCCATTGACTGAAGCGCTCTGACAGTAGTAAGCTTGGATTTTTCGCATCTCATTTTAAAGCCGGTTACCTCGCCGTTATCAGCGACTACAAGCTCATTGCAGAAAATAGTCGGATATCCGAGTTTTTCCATTAGCGGAGCCGCAAACTGAGTGAAGGTATCGCTTATAATAATTACCTGACCGAGCCTTCTGAGCTCGTCAAGAAATTCCTTAGCGCCCTCCATAGGCTCAATTTTTCTGATTGTATCCTGAATTTCCTTTAAGCCGAGGCCGTGCTCCTTCAGAATTTTAATTCTGTAATTCATAAGCTTATCGTAATCGGGCTCGTCTCTCGTTGTGAGCTTAAGCTCCGGGATTCCGCTTTCCTTTGAAAACGCAATCCATATTTCGGGAACGAGAACGCCCTCTAAATCAAGACATACTATATTCATACTGTCCTCCGATATTATTCGGGAGGGCGCGCAGACCCTCCCCATAGTTTATAATTATTTAAAGAAAAGCGGTAATTTTTCAAGGAATACTATATCGTCTCTGTCTGCAGCGTCACCCTCTGCAAGAGGAGCGCAGGAAGCTACGATATTACCGTTAAATCTTTCAACGAGAAGCTGTACTGCCTTAAGGCTCTCTCCCGTTGAAATAACATCATCAACGATAAGAACTCTCTTTCCTGTAAGAAGGTCTCCGTCCTCGTGGCCGAGATATAAAGTCTGAACTCGCTGAGTTGTAATTGAGGTAACCTCTACCTTCTCGGGTCTGTCCATATAAACCTTTACGCCCTTGCGTGCAACAATATATTTCTTGCCGCTGAGCCTGCTCATCTCATAAGCAAGCGGAATAGACTTTGCCTCGGGAGTAATGATGTAATCAAATTCGGGAACCTTCTTAAGAAGCTCCTCAGCACAACGCTCAACGAGCTCAACGTCTCCGAAAAGGATGAACGCAGCTATATCAAGTTTATCGGATATTGCGAACTTCTGAAGCTGCCTTGTAAGGCCTGCTATATGAAGCTCATAGAATTCCTTATCTTTTCTTTCCATTCCTTCCTGTATCATCAGATTAACCCCTCTTCCATTTTAACGCCGCCGAGAATATGAAAATGAAGGTGCTTTACAGTCTGACCTGCATCCTCTCCGCAGTTATTAATTATTCTGTATGACTCAATTCCCTGCTCCTTTGCAATAACGGGAATCTTTTCAAAAATATGAGCAACGTACTTGCTGTTCTCCCCGTTAACTTCATTAGCAGAGGAGATATGCTCTTTAGGAACTATGAGAACGTGAACGGGAGCCTGGGGGTTCAGGTCTTTAAACGCTAAAATCATATCGTCCTCATAAACCTTCGTGCTGGGAATATTGCCTTTTACTATTTCACAAAATACGCACATAGCTTTCTCCTTATTTATTAAGAATGTTTTCTACAATTGAAACTGTAGCAGAAATTGCATCGTCAAGCTTAGAGATATCCTTAGCACCTGCCATTGCGGAATCCGGACGTCCGCCACCGCCGCCGCCCGCAAGCTTTGCAACCTCGCGAACTACGTCGCCTGCCTTAACGCCCTTTGAAATTGCGTTCTTTCCGCAGACTGCAACAATTGTAGCCTTTGCACCGTTAACGCCTGCGATAATAGCCACTGCGTTATCGTTATTCGCCTTAACGTCGTCACCCATTGTGCGCAGAGCATCGGGAGCAGCGCCGTCAAGCTTAGCGGTGAACACCTCAAGTCCGTCAACAATAACGGGCTCGGAGAACATATCGGCGCTCTTAAGCTTAGTGATTTCAGCTTCAAGATTTGCTATTTTCTTTGCGCTTTCCTTATTCTCATTTATGAGAGAATCAACCTTATTCTCAATTTCGCTTTCAGCGCCCTTGAGCTTGCCTGCAAGGCTCTTAATAAGCTCGGCATTATCGCACATAAGCTTATAAGCATTTGCGCCTGTAACGGCTGTTATTCTTCTTACTCCGCTTGCGACGGAAGCCTCGCTGACAATTTTGAAGAGACCTATTTCGCCGCTGTTTGCAACGTGAGTACCGCCGCAGAATTCTACCGAATCCCCTGCTGTTACAACTCTTACAATATCGCCGTACTTTTCTCCGAAGAGCATCATTGCGCCGATTTTCTTAGCTTCCTCAATAGGCATCTCCTGCATAGTTACGGGGATTGCCGAAAGGATAACGCTGTTAACGTCAGCCTCAATTCTCTTAATTTCCTCGTCAGTGAGCGCGTTAAAATGAGTGAAATCGAAACGGCAAACGCTTTCATCAACAAGCTGACCTGCCTGCTCAACGTGTGTTCCGAGCTCTTTTCTGAGCGCGTTCTGAAGGAGGTGGGCTGATGTGTGGTTTCTCATAATGCTGCGGCGCCTTGCTGAGTCAATTTCAGCCTTAACGCTGTCGCCCACAGAGATAACTCCGCTCTTAACCTCGCCGCTGTGAAGGTAAATTCCGTCAGCATTCTTTGTTGTATCGCCGACTGCGAAGGAATTTTCTCCATTTGAAATTATACCGCTGTCGCCAACCTGACCGCCGCTCAGCGCATAAAACGGAGTTTTATCAAGAACAACAACGCCCTTCTCTCCTGCGCCGAGCATATCAACGCTTTCGCCATCTGTGTTGATTATTGCAAGAATCTTTGAATCGGCTTTGAAATCAGTATATCCCGTAAAGACAGTTGCATCAGCTTCAATCTTTACGCTGCTGCCCTTCCACGCGTCTGCTCCCGCATCTTTTCTCGCAGCTCTTGCAGTTTTTTTCTGATTGTCAAGAAGCTCATTAAACTTAGCCTCGTCAACAGTCAGACCCTTTTCCTCAAGGATATCCTTTGTTAAATCAAGCGGGAATCCGAATGTATCGTTGAGCCTGAAAGCGTCCTCACCGCTGAATACGGTGCCTTCTGTATTTGCAATATATTCGTCAAGAAGCGCAAGACCTGCGTCGATTGTCTTTCCGAAGCTCTCCTCTTCCGAGAGAATAACCTTTTTGATAAGCTCTGCCTTATCTCCAAGCTCAGGATAAGCCTTTGCATTTTCGGCGATAACAGTATCGCAGATTTTATAAAGGAAGGGTTCGTTTACTCCGAGGAGTCTTCCGTGACGGCAGGCACGTCTTATAAGTCTTCTTAAAACGTAGCCTCGTCCGTTATTTGACGGGATTACGCCGTCGCCAATCATAAAGGTTGAGGAGCGCACGTGGTCGGTAATAACTCTGAGCGAGATATCCTGCTTTTTGTCATCGTGATACTTAACGCCTGCAACTGCAGCGATTTCGTTCATAATGTTCTGAACGGTATCAACCTCGAATATATTGTCAACTCCCTGCATAATGCACGCAAGCCTCTCAAGCCCCATACCCGTATCGATGTTGGGATGGTCAAGAGGAGTGTAGTTGTTATTTCCGTCATTATCAAACTGGGTGAAAACGTTGTTCCAGAATTCTGTAAACCTGTCGCATTCGCAGCCCGGCGCGCAGTCAGGCTTACCGCAGCCATACTTTTCGCCTCTGTCAAAATAAATCTCCGAGCAGGGGCCGCAGGGACCTGAGCCATGCTCCCAGAAATTGTCAGCCTTGCCGAGCCTTACGATATGGCTTGGGTCAACTCCGTTTTGCTTAGTCCAGATTTCGAACGCCTCGTCGTCGTTTTCATATATAGTAACGTAAAGCTTGTCAACGGGCATATCAAGAACGTCGGTGCAGAATTCCCACGCCCACGCGGTAGCTTCCTTTTTAAAGTAATCTCCGAAGGAAAAATTGCCGAGCATTTCGAAAAACGTTCCGTGTCTGTCGGTTTTACCGACCTCCTCAATATCGGGAGTACGGATACATTTCTGGCAGGTTGTAACCCTCTTTCTCGGCGGGGTCACCTCGCCCGTGAAATACTTCTTCATCGGAGCCATACCCGAATTTATAAGAAGCAGGCTTTTATCGTTGTTAGGTACAAGGGAAAAGCTCGGAAGCCTGAGATGACCCTTGCTCTCAAAAAAGCTGAGATACTTTTCTCTTAAATCGTTTAAAGATGTCCATTCCATATATATTTACCTCATTACGAGAATTTTTACATTTTATGCATTTGCGCGATTAAGCGCGACAAACGCTGCGATAGGTTTATCGCAGCGTTTCTTATCACTATCAGAGCTTTTCAATGATTTTTGCGAGTTCCTGAAGCTCTTCCTTAGTAAAGGTTAAGCCCTTGCTCATCTTGTCGTGCTCAGGTGACCAATCTCTTACGTCAACCTTAGGCTCACGGCCGTTCCAGGAAATCATATTAACCTCTCTTGTCCAGCCTCTTGCTGTCTCGGAAATAACTCCGAGGTGCTCAGTGATGTCATACTTGATTTCAGGCATTATTTTACTCCCCCTTCTTTAGATTTTATTATAAATATCAATTTATTTCTTAAGTGCTTCGGCGATAGCCTTTGTATCTCTTGCAATCATAAGCTCTTCATTAGTTGCAAGGATGAAAACTCTTACGCTGTCGCTCTCCTTTGTAAGCTCAGCCTCTGCGCCCTTAACTGTTTTAAGGTTGATATCCTCATTAATCCTAACGCCGAGGTAACCGAGATATGAGCAGATTTTTGAGCGGAGCCATGCGCCGTTTTCTCCGATACCGCCTGTAAATACTATTGCGTCAACGCCGTTCATAGCTGCTGTGTAAGCGCCGATGAACTTTGCAATCTGATAAGCCTGCATTTCGTGAGCGAGGATTGCTCTTTCGTTGCCCTCGTTCTGAGCTGCACAGATATCTCTGTCGTCAGACGAGATTCCCGAGATTGCCATAACGCCTGATTTTTTGTTGAGGACTGTGTCCATCTCCTTAGGAGTGAAGCCCTCTTTATCCATAATAAAGGTTACAACCGACGGGTCAACTCCGCCTGAGCGTGTTCCCATCATAAAGCCGTCAAGCGGGGTGAGACCCATTGACGTGTCAACAACCTTGCCGTATTCTACTGCAGTTACTGACGAGCCGTTTCCGAGGTGGCAGGTGATAACCTTGATATCCTCAGGCTTTTTGCCCATTTTGTCAGCTACTCTGAGAGATACGAATTTATGAGAGGTACCGTGAGCACCGTAGCGGCGTACCTTGTACTTTTCATAATACTCATAAGGAACGGCGAACATATAAGCCTTCGGAGGCATAGTTGCGTGGAACGCGGTATCAAAAACGAATACCTGAGGAACGTCGGGGCCTACAACGTTAAGGCAAGCCTTATATCCCTGAATATGAGCCGGATTGTGAAGTGGAGCGAGAGGAGATAAATCCTCAATATCCTTTGCAACCTTTTCATCAACAAGCACGCTCTGCTTGTAATCAGGGCCGCCCTGCACGATTCTGTGGCCTATAGCGTCAATCTCGTCAAATGAATCAACTACCTTATATTCGCTTTCGCAAAGGATGTATTTAACCTCGTTGAATGCGTCGGTATGAGTGAGGAGCTCTTTATCGTATTCAGCCTTAGCGTCGTCCTTCTTGATGACAACGTTTTTCTCACCGCCGTTGATTTTCATTCCGATTCTTTCAATAACGCCTTTACAAAGCACGGACTCATCAGTCATATCCATAAGCTGATACTTAAGCGATGATGAGCCGCAGTTAATGACTAAAACTTTCAAACTATTTTCCTCCGTGACTTGAAAAATATTATTACAGAATATATAATATAATAAATAATTATTATTTGTCAAGTAATTTTAATATAAAATACTAATTTAATAGGTAAAATATATGGTTACAGGAATAATTTGCGAGTTTAATCCCTTTCACAAGGGGCATAAATATCTTATTGACACGGTAAAAAAAGACGGCTCCTCCGTTATCTGCGTTATGAGCGGGAGCTTCGTTCAGCGCGGAGAGTGCGCCGTTTACGATAAATTCACAAGGGCAAAGGCGGCGCTTGAAAACGGGGCTGACCTTGTTATTGAGCTTGTGAGCGAGCTTTCCGTGCAGTCTGCCCAGGGCTTTGCCGAGGCAGGCGTTAAGCTGCTTGAAGCAACGGGCGTTTGCGATTCAATAGCGTTTGGCGCTGAGTGCGACGACTTAAACGAGCTTATCCGTATTTCCGAGGAAATAAAAAAGAGAGACGGCGAAATCAAAAGCGAGCTTGAAAAAGGGCTCTCTTATCCTGCCGCAAGAAAAAAGGTTATAGACTCCCCCGTTCTCAATGAGCCTAACAATATTCTTGCAGTTGAATATCTGAGCTGCACAAAGCTAAAGCCGATAGCCGTTAAAAGAATCGGCAAGGGGCACGATTCCGACGACGCCGAATACTCTGCAAGCGAAATAAGAAAAGCTCTTGATAAAAGCGAAACAGCGTCTATATATAATATAGAAAGAGCGATTCTTTCAAGGCTGAGGACTATGAGCCCCGAGGATTTTGCAAAAATTGACGACGTCAGCGAGGGGCTTGAAAACAGAATTTACGAGGCGGTTAAGACTGCGTCCTCGCTTGATGAGCTTTATTCAATGATAAAAACGAAGCGCTACACGCACTCGCGAATAAGACGGATTATTCTGAGAGCGTATCTCGGAATAAGCTCAGCTATCCCTAAAAAGCCTCTGTATATCCGTATTTTAGGCTTTAACGGCAAAGGAAGAGAATTACTCGGAAATATGAAAAAAAGCGCTACGTTGCCAATAATAACGAAATACGCCGACGCTAAAGCATATGGCGGCGCAATTCTTGAGGCGTTCGAACGCGAAAGCGCATATACTGATTTATATAACCTTTCATTTCTTACGCCCCGCCCCTCCGAAACAGATAAAACACAAAAAATAATAATTATATAAAACTATAAAAGAACAGTTGCCGATTACATTTCGGCAACTGTTCTTTTTCTGAATTGTTCAATATCATTATCGCTTAGCTTAATAACGTCTTTAATGAATTCCTGCTCCCCGATTTTGTCTATTGCTTTAAACACCTCGTTAATATATTCTTCCTTCGCAAGGAAAACGTTATATACCCTGTCAGCCGCAGTTTTATTTCTTTTGAAATATTTTACAAGGAAATAATATTTCTGCGCTTTTTTCTTATTGATTGTATTTGTGAAAAGATAATCCTCAAGGATATCGCGTCTGTCCGCTCCGAGAACTGTTAAGAGCAAAGCGGTTATCATTCCCGTTCTGTCCTTACCCTCTGTGCAATGATAAAGATACGAGCCGCCGTTATCCTCGCAAACGATTTTTCTTACAACCGCCGCAAGGTTATCAACGCAGGAGCTGTTCATAACGTATTCGTAAAGCTCTCTCATATCGGGAATGTTATCAATATCCTGCTTGCTTTCGTGGCTGAGCCCGGGAAGAGAGCCGTCAAAAATCGGCATTTCAAGATACTCTATTCCCGACATCTGAATATCAGGTATTTCATCCTTTTCAGTTTTCGTTCTGAGGTCTATAACGGTTTTCAGCTCATATTCAAACGCAAGGATTCCGCTGTCGTTATCGCTGATTGAGCCGAGATGACTGCCTCTGAGAAGCTTATGCGGCTTAATAACGCCGCCGTTAACCATGATTCCGCCGAGGTCTCTTATATTTTTTGCACCGCTGAGTCTGATATTTTCCATATCCTCACCTCTTGGCGTCATTGTAACACAAAAAGATGACGTTGGCAACAATTTAATATTACGCGATGGATTCTGCTATTTTCAGAGCTTCTTCATAGCTTGTGCCTTCAAGCACAATTCTGTAAACTGTATTTCCGTCTCTGTACAGAATAAAGCAGACTTCTTCATCACCCATTACAATTACGTCCATACCGTTTGCGCTTATGATTTTTCCGTTTTCAACATTGCTGAAGCTTTCGCTGCTTACGGCTGAATCTTCGGGCGGCTCTGAATACTGCTCAATATTTACGCTCCCCGTAATATTGCCGTAGTTAAAGCTGAAATAGGCGTCCTTTACCCATTCGGAAATGTCATCGCCCTGAATTTCAACAAATTCAATTTTCATATCGCTTTCGCCGAAGATTGCAGGCAGAGTTACGGGCGACACTCCCTTTTCTTCAATCCTTTTATAAATCTGAGTTCCCTTTAACTTATAGCCTTGTGCCTGAGTGTGCTCAAGCTTTTCAAGAAAGCCTTCCATTTGCGCGTCTTCGCCTTCAATCTTTTTAACAATTGAATAAGAAATATCAATGTGATTTACCGCCGCAAAAACAGAAAGCCCCGTAACAGATAGCGCAGCGATTACAGCCGCAATCAGAAGCGCTCTGAACAGCGGAGTGCGTTTTCTTTTATAAGGCTTGTCCGCTTCTTCAATAAGCTCGTCGTCAATATCTGTTATGGTGTTATAAAGCCTTAAAGCCTTTTCGCTCATATATAGATTTCCTCCTTTTCAAGATACGCCTTAAGTGCAGCGCGGAGCCTGTACAGCCTTTGTGCCAGCGCGTGGGCGTTCAGTTTTGTTCCCTTTGCAATTGTGTTAACTGAATCGCCGTACCAATAGCGACGGATAAAAATATATCTGTCATTTTCAGAAAGTGTTCTGAGCCAGGCGCTGACAGCCTTTGAAATTTCTTTATTCTCGAGCTCGTTTTCGGGAGATGAGGTTGAGGGAATGCAATCCTCAAGCTCATCAAGGATAAGCTCCATACCCGAAAAGCGCTTTTGCGCGTGGTATTTCTTATAGATATTAAGCGCGGTATTCCTTACAATTTTGCCGAGCCACGCCATAAATTTTGAAGGCCGCTGCGGAGGAATCATATTCCAGACCTTAAAGTAAGAATCGTTAACACATTCCTGAGTATCCTCGTTGACAGACAGGATATTAAACGCTATTTTACGGCACAGCGCGCCGTACTTTTTATCCGTTTCGATTATAGCGCTTTCGCTTCGCGCAAAGTATAAATCAATGATTGCAGAGTCTTCCATTTTTTATCTCCTTAAAGCTTTTCAATTATATAGTTTCTTTTTCTGATTAAATATCACAAGATAAAACCCGAAGCTCTGGCTTCGGGAATTAATATAAATTCTGTTTCTTATATATTTTGAATAAGACGAGATAAACAGCCGAGCTCATCGCCCAGGTTATCGGGTAAATCCAGCAGGTCAGCGCGAAAACGTGGTAAACTCTGCCGATTGTCATAAACACTATTACTCTCACGGCGCACCAGCAAACGAGCATTGTTACCATAGGCGCAGTCGGCTTGCCGAGGCCGCGCATAATCGCAGAGGTTACGTTTGAAAAGCCGAGCAGGAAATAGAACAGCGCGGTAACCCTTGCTCTTTGCATACCGAAGCTGATAACCTCGGGGTCGGAATTGAAGGCTTTAATCAGATACGGCGCGAGAATAAAAACAAGAACGCCGATAATTTCAATTGAAAGCATTGTTGAAAGCAGACCGAAGCGCATTCCCTTTTTAACTCTGTCCTTCCGCTTGGCGCCGAGGTTCTGCGAGATATAGGTTGACATTGCCATTGAAAACGCTATAACGGGAAGGAAGGCAAAGCCCTCAAGCTTTGAATACGCGCCTACTCCCGCCATTGCGTCCTTGCCGAAGGAATTGACGTAGGACTGAATTAAAATGTTGGAAATATCAATAATCGAGCCCTGCAGCGCCGTAGGCAGGCCGAAACGGATTATCTCCTTAAGCGTTGAGGAGTGAAAGCGGATTTTTCTCAGTTCAATTTTTATCATCTCATCCGTTTTAAGCAGCTTCCTGAGAGAGAGGAGCATACTGATAAACTGAGAAATAACCGTTGCAAGCGCCGCGCCGTCAACGCCCATTTTAAACACTGCGATGAAAACTATATCAAGCACAACGTTAATCATTGAGCTTGTTATAAGGTACATCAGCGGGTGGCGCGAGTCGCCGCTCGCCTGAAGAATGCCGACAAAGGTATTATACATTATAAGCCCGGAGCAACCTGAAAAATATATTCTCAGATAAAGCACAGCGTCAGGCAATACGTCCTCGGGAGTTCCCATAAGCCTGAGCATAAACGGAGAAAAAATTACGCCGAGAGCAGTTATAACGGCAGAAAAGAAGAGCCCCATTGAAACGGCAGTGTGCACCGCTTTTGAGACCTTTTCCCTGTCCTGCGCGCCGATTTCACGTGCAATGACAATTCCCGCGCCCATTGAAAAGCCGAAGAAAAAGCCGACTACAAGAAATATCAGCGTGCCCGTTGAGCTTACTGCGGCAAGGGCGCCGCTGCCTATTAAGTTTCCGACTATAAGGGAGTCAACCGTGTTATAAAGCTGCTGAAAAAGCTGACCGATAAAAATAGGAATAGCAAAAAGAATTATCTTCTTTCCGATTGAGCCCTCGGTCATCAGCTTATCCTTTTGTTCGAACAATTTCATAATGTGTACCTAATTTAATTCTCAGGTATAATAACACAACTGACAGCCATAATCAATCATAAATTCATGCTGAAATTGAAAGAGCAGCCTCAAAGACTGCTCTTAACTGTTAAAGCTGAATTGTTACCTTGCTTCCGAGCTCCTCGGAAATATTGCGTTTTTTAACAATAATTTGCTTATCAATTTTATCCTTCAGGTTTTCAACGTGGGAAATAATTCCCACAAGCCTGTTCTCGCCCGTCATACCGACAAGCACCTTAAGCGCCATTTGAAGGGATTCATCGTCAAGCGAGCCGAAGCCCTCGTCAATGAACATGGTGTCAAGGCGGATTCCGCCCGCAGAGCACTGTATTTCGTCGGATAATCCGAGAGCAAGGGCAAGAGACGCCTTGAAGGATTCGCCGCCCGAAAGCGAGCTCACGCTTCTTGTTGTTGAATTGTAATGGTCAAGCACGTCGAGCTCAAGCCCTGTCTGGCTTTTGTTCTGCCCCGCTTCCTTTCTTCTGAGAAGCTCGTACTGGCTGCTTGTCATGGCGAGCAGGCGCTTGTTTGCCCTTTCGATTATTCTGTCAAAATACATCATCTGGACATACGTTTCAAGCTGAATTCTTTCTTTGCCGGAAATATTTCCGTTCAAGGTATTTGAAAGCGAGCTGAGCCAGCTGTATCTCGCCTCAATTTCAATAAGGCTTTTTGAGCTGCTCTTAACTCTTTCAAGGAGCTCAGAATTATTATCAATTCTTGAAATAAGCTCGGTTCTATTTTTATCAAGTTCGGCTTTAAGTAGCTCGCTTTTTTCCTTTTTTGCGTTAATCTCATTTATATCAAGCTCATCGGCGTTTTCAAGCGACTTTTCAATTCCCTTTTGCTTACCTTTTAAATCGGCAAGGGTGTTCCTGTTACTTTCGCTGAGCTTTTTAGCTTCTTCAAGCGCTTTTTCCATTTTTTCAAGCTCTGCCCTCTTCGCGCTGATTTCCTTTTGCGCTTCGGCTTTGCTCGGGAAGCGCAGCTGAGCTTTCAGCTTTTCTGCATAGCTTTTCTTTTCCTCGGTAAGGCTGTCAAGCGAAGCAAGCTTTGCCTTAATTTCGGACATATCGTTTTCAAGCTTTTTATTCGTTTCCTCAAGCTCGGCAAGTGATTTTTCAAGGAGCGCCTTTTCCTCGCTTTTCTTCTTTTCATTTTCAAGGAGCGCTTTCGTCTCTGCTCGTTTGTCCGAAAGCTCGCTCCTTGCGCCTGCAATTGCTGACGGTAAAGAGTCAAAAGAAAAGCTGTCGAAGAGCTTTTTGGCGTTATTTTCAATTTCCGCTTTTTTCGCTTTCACATCTGAGAGCATACCGGACGCACTGTTTGAAACAGCCTTTGCTTTTTCATTTGCTTCATCAGCTCTGAGCTTTGCCGCTTTGACGTCGTTTTCAGTAGGCGCGTTCTGAGAAAGAGCGGCAGGCTTCGGATGAGACGGCGAGCCGCACACGGGGCACGGAGAGCCCTCTGCAAGCTGCTTTGCAAGAATTCCCGCCTGCTCGGCAAGAAACGCAGAATTTACATTGTTATAATAATCAGCAAGCTCCCTTTGCTTTTCAAGCGCTGCAGTTAAGCTTTTTTGCTCAGCGGTGAGCCTGTTGTTACTCTTATTATAAGCATCAAGCAGTCTGTCAAGCTCCTCAACGGACGACAGCTTTGAAGCGTACTTTTCAAGCTCACTCTCAAGCTTAGCGGTTCTTTCACCCGCGTCCTTAAGCTCCGCGAGGCGTTTTTTGCTTTTTTCGTATTTTGAGGAGGCGTTTTTCGCTTTTATTTCAAGCTCAGCCTTCCTTTTTGCTTTTGCTTCCCTTTCGGCTGTTGTTTTTTCAAGGTCAGCAAGCGCCTTTTCAAGCTCGTCATAGCTCGGGAGAAGAAGCTCGAGCGCATTAATGCCTTTTGAAATGCCTTCCCTTTCAGGCTTCTTATTCTCCTGAGCTTTCAGCTTTTCAGTGCTTTCTTTAAGCTCAAGCTCGGTTTTTTCTATTTCAGCTTTAGTCTTTTTGTAATCCTCTTTAAGCGCAAGCTGATTATTATATAGGTCAATAACGGAGCTCAGCTTTGTAAGAGCGCTTTCTGCCTCTTTAAAGCTTTCGTTAACCGAATCAAGCGCTTTGCTGTCTGCCTCAATAATTTCTTCGATAAGCTTTATTTCGTTTTCCGTCAGCATCTGACCCGACTGCGCTAAGGCAAGCTCAAGGCTAAGAGTATCCGTTTCAGCGCACTTTACCTGATTAACGTATTGCTGAATGCTCTTTTTTGAATCCTCCAACAGTCTGTAAGTGATTTTTGAATCCTCTTTGATAACACTCTGAAGCTCGCTGTACGGGCTTGTTTTGAAAATCTGGCGGAAGATTTTAATTCGCTCATCAGTTTTGGCGTCAAGCAACTTCCTGAAATCGCCCTGAGCAATCATAGCTATCTGGGAAAACTGCTTTCTGTTGATTCCGAGAAGCGTTTCAATTTCAGATGTTACAGCCTTTGTTTTTGAAACTATTCTTCCGTCAGGCAAAAACAGCTCGGCGGAGGCGCTTTCCTTTGTTTCGCCGTCTCCGCGCTTGCTTTTGCGCATATATTCGGGGCTTCTGTTAACCTTGTACTCCTTGCCGCCGTATTCAAACACAAGCTCAACAAAGGTTTGAGTTTCGGGCTTTGCGTACTTTGAGCGGAAGGTGCTTGTTTCCCTCACATCGCCGCTTGCTTCGCCGAAAAGGGCGAAGGTGATGGCGTCGAATATTGTTGTTTTTCCCGCACCTGTGTCGCCCGTAATAAGATACAGTCCGCTTTTTCCGAGCAGGCTCAGGTCAAGCACAGCTTTATCTGCATAAGGTCCGAAGGCGGACATTGTTAATTTAGTCGGTCTCATTCCTCACACCCCCAAACCTTTTCAATCTGTTCGTTTACGTAGCTCAGCTGATTTTCATCAAGCGGCTTTCCGTTTTGCTTTTCATACAACTCGTTAACGAGGTCAATCGGAAGAAGCTCCTCAATGCTCTTGTCGGCGTCGATTACGGAATTAGTTCTTGTTCTGACGTTATCGTAATCAAGCTTCATAATCTTATGATAAACAGTTCTCAGCCTGCTTATTGCGTCAAGGATATCCTCTTCATCCGTTAAGGTTATATGATAATAATCCTCAAGATTAAGGCTTTCATAAAACGCCTTTGACATAAGCGTTTCATAGCTTCCCTTAATTTCAATCATATCGTATTTCGGAATAAGCGGAACCGTTCTGATTTCAGCCTTCCCCTTCTCCTCCATTTCTACAATAGTTACGGACTTTTTATGATTTGCTTCGGAAAAGGAATATTTAAGCGGAGAGCCTGCGTAGCGGACCGTCTGCTTAGTTATATGCTGAGGCGAATGGATATGCCCGAGCGCAACGTAATCAAAGCAATCAAAAACAGCTGCGTCGATATTATCGCTTCCGCCTACGGAGATTTCCTCGCTGTCGCAGGTTTTTGCTCCCGTTACAAACTGGTGTGTTACAAGTATATTTCTTTTGTCGGCGGAAATATTCATATTTTTAACGGCAACGCTTACGGCGTCGTTATAGCTTGTAATTTCCTCGTCAGGGAAAGCCGCGCGAACGTGAGCAGGCTTAACAAACGGCAGCATATAAACGTTAACGCTGCCGAATTTATCCTTAAGCTCAAACGGTTTCACCTCTCCGTTATAGGCGCGTGAAATGTGAATTCCCACGTTATCAATTATATCAGAGGCGAAGGAAAGCCTCTCGGCGCTGTCATGATTTCCGCTTATGATAAACGTTTCAATTTTTCTTGAAGCAATGTCGCTGAGGAGCTTGCCGAACAGCTCAACCGCCTCGATTGACGGGTTTGATTTGTCGTACACATCGCCTGCTATAATTATTGCGTCAGGCTTTTCCTCATCGATAATATTCAGGATTTTCAGCAGAATAAATTTCTGGTCCTCAATCATTGAGAATTCGTTCACCCTCTTGCCGAGGTGCAAATCAGCTAAATGTACAAATTTCATATAATCACCAATCCTTGAAACTATTATAGCACAAATAATACGGCATTACATCATATTTTAAATAAAAATCCCCGACCGCGAAAGGGCGCATATCAAGAAAAGCCTTTCCCTAAAGGGTAAAGGCTTGTTTTTATTAAATTCTTTATAAATGACGCCCCATGGGCTCCTGGTGATTATTTATATAATGGACCGTAGGTTGCGCAAGCGCGGTAATCTGCGGACTGAGTATCCTGTGTTCCGAAGGCTGACCATGAATGCGGTCTGAATATTCTGCCCTCTTCAACGTTATGCATATTAACGGGAATGCGGAGCATTGAAGCAAGCGTTATAAGGTCGGCGCCGATATGGCCGTATACCGTAACCCCGTGATTTGCACCCCAGTTTGCCATAACCGAATAAACATCCTTGAACGCACCTTTGCCTGTAAGATTAGGAACGAACCAGGTTGTAGGCCAGGTCGGGTCGGTACGCTTATCGATAACGGTGTGAATCTCGTCGGGAAGGTCAACCGTATAGCCCTCTGCAAGCTGAAGAACAGGGCCGATTCCATCAACAACGTTAACTCTGAGCATTGTTACGGGCATCTCCGCTCTGCAGCGGAAATGGCTAGAGAAGCCGCCGCCGCGGAAATACTCATAATTTGCGCGACACCAGTCGGTTGCGTCAAGGCAAGCCTTGATATCGTCCTGAGTCATTTCCCAGAACGGCTTCATACATCCTTCGCCCTTTGCATTTTTGCAAGCGCCGCTTCCGTCAAGCGCAGTTGCGCCCGAATTGATGAGGTGAATAAAGCCGTCCTTAGCCTTACCGCTCGGCTTTATACCCGTTACTCTTTCACATGCCTCGGGGCTCCAGTAGGTGCGCACGTCGTGGAAGCACGGAGCCGAGCCTGAGACTAGCGTTCCGAGCATCATAGCAACGCCGTTTAAGGTATCGTTTTCAGTTGCAAACGGAGTCGGCTGCTTCGGTCCGTTCCAGTCAAACGAGCTTGCCATAATTGCTTCTGTAAAGTCAGCGTTCGGAAGCCAGTCCGTCCACTGTCTCTGACCCTGAAAGCCGCCTGCAACGGCGTTCTTGCCGAGCGCCTCTTCGTGCCAGCCAAGCTCGTCAAGCTTTTTATTTCCGTAAAGAATATCACGCATAACGATAGTCATTTTTGCGATGAATTCCCAGTCTTTATCAGGAGAAACTACCTTTGATTTTGTTATAATTTCAGGCAGGCTCTTGCCCGAATTACAATCAAATCCCTCCTTGCAGTTTTCCTTTATCCAGGAAAGTGCCTTTTCGTATTCGCTTTTATCGTAAATCTCAAGGGTTATTCTGCGGATGATTTCAGTCATATCAACCCACTCGGCGCGGATTCCGAAATATTTCTGAAACATATCCGCATTGCAGAAGCTGCCCGCAATACCCATAGCTATTCCGCCGAAATTAACATACGACTTATTTTTCATCCAGCCAACGCTAACAGCGCAATGAGCAAAACGTATAATCTTTTCGGCAACGTCCTCGGGAATCTCCGAATCCGTAATGTCCTTAACGTCGCGTCCGTAAATTGAAAATGCAGGAAGTCCCTTCTGGGCATATGCCGCCATAACCGCGGCAAGGTAAACTGCACCCGGGCGCTCTGTTCCGTTAAAGCCCCAGACCGCCTTGATTGTATTCGGGTCCATATCGAAGGTTTCCGAGCCGTAGCACCAGCACGGTGTTACCGAAAGAGTTGCAACAACGTTTTCAGTTGAAAACTGCTCAGCGCATTTTGCAGCCTCAGCGCCTCCGCCGATTGTCGTATCGCTGATAATGCACTGAACGGGAGTTCCGTCAGGATACTTTATATTCGTTTCAATTAGCTCTTTTGCAGCCTGAGCCATTCCCATTGTCTGATTTTCAAGACTTTCGCGAACGCCGCCCCAGCGTCCGTCAATAACAGGTCTTATGCCGATTTTAGGATACAACATTGCTTTTACCTCCAAATTTTACTTTACTACGCCCTTTTTGAGAAGGATATTTGCGTAAACTGCTTCCTCCCCTGTTGCAATAATCGCATAGGCATTTTTTGCTCTTTCATAAAACGCAAAGCGCTCCGTATATTCAACGGCGCAGTTGCCGTTTTCGTGCTTATTAAGAATGCGGTCATACTCCTTCCAAATTTCAGGAGTAGGAACAGTATCTCCCTTGACAACCTCCATAAGCGCAACGGGCTTTTCCGAATAGGAATCAAGCGGAATAAGCGCGAGAACAGCGTCAAGGATTTCGGGAACGCCGTTTCCGTCCGCCCTTATAACCTTCGCGTTTTTGCCAACGCTTTCGCAGGGAAAATTTCCGTCTGCAATAACTATTTCATCGCCGTGTCCCATTTCGCAAAGAACCTTGAGAAGCTCGGGCGAAATGATTTTCGGAATTCCTTTAAGCATAAATCTCTCCCCTTAATATTATTTCAATTACATATTACCACATATGTAAACTTATATCAACAGAAGCGGAAAAATATCACTATATAATATCCCTGTTACATACAATAAATCCGTAAGCATTATATTTGTTTCTCCAATTTGATTAAACTGTAAAACAATATTATCACAAACAGTAGAATTTGGCAAACTTTATAGCTGAATACATCCGCTTTAAAACAATCTGCGTATTCAAACGAAAACAAAACTGACGCCCTTTGAACAAGGAGGTCAGTTTGTTGCTTAAAACTCAGTATTCCGCGCCAAGCCGCCTTTTGTGCTGTCCGCTCAATCCGCGTCAGTTCATAACGTCTCAGGCTCTTCGGGATTTGATTTTTAGCAGGGGTTAATCAAAAGGCAGGTAGTTTTCATAAAGAAACTTTGCAAAGTTTGAGCTTGTGTAGGCTGCGAATTTCTGATACTGGTCGCTCTTTTGAGCATCTGCATAATCGCATATGCTTTTAATTACTATTGCCTTTGGCTTGGGCTGAGAGGAGTTTTCAGCGGCATAAAAAACGCTGTAGGATTCCATATCAAGCCCTGCTGTTTTCGGGAAAAGAGAGTGAATTTGCTTGTTTACAACATCGCGGTTTGCAACAACGCTGTTTCCGCAAGCCATAGGCCCGATATGAACGTGGAACTCGTTATCGGCGCTGTGCTGAAGGTCTTTAATTATATTCAGAATTTCACCGTCCAGCTCAAGCGCTATAGGGCGCGGCACAAAGCCGATATCGCCGAAGGTTATGTCTGCGTTTTCGGCGCTTACAAACTTACCCGAGGCGTAGTTCCAGATTATATCGGGAACAATAACGTCGCCGTAAATCTGATCCGCTCCGATTCCCGCGGCAATTCCCGTCATAATAAGATAGCGAGGTCTGAAAATATCAATAAGCTTTGACGCAAGGTGCGAAGCGGCGGTCATTCCCATTTCACGCTGTCTTGCGGCAATAACCTTTCTTTTTACTCCGTCTCTGACGAAAGAGGCTTCAAAGTATGCCTGACTGTCATCAGGAAGCTTGATTTTCTTCCAGTCATCATAAAGCCTTTTAACGCTCGCTTCCTCAACATCAACAGCAGTTATTATTGCAACATCGTAATTGTAATTCACAGGCTCTCTCCAAAATATTATTTTATTCATTGTAACACAATACGTTAACTATTGCAAATGCAAGCCTATAACAGAGTTGACTACCGCACTCATTTCCATCATAATTATATCATTCAGGAGAATAATCTGTAATATAACTGAGCATTACTGTTCTGTTCAGATAATTATGCTATTTACAATTCTCTTCTAAATCCGTTAATAGCATATTGTTTTAGTTCTTCATTTGGAATCCATTCTCTGTCGTCACTCCATATGTTTCTCCTCTCCCCATAAAGCCAAAGGCTTTATGGGGACCCCGAATGATATCGCCGGTTCGAGTCCGAAATCATATTGAAAGCAAAACAGACACCGAAAAGGTGTCTGTTTTACTTTGGAGCTGGTGGCCGGACTTTAAAAATTTGAGCGACGCACAACGAAACAGTCCGCAGGACTGTTTCTCCCGATTTCGGCAAAAGTCTGAATTATTTTCAATTTGTGTTTTGCCGAAACCGGTGTGCTTTTCGCCGGTTCGAGTCCGGAATATAAAACAAATAAAGGATACCAAATGGTATCCTTTATTTGTTGGAGCTGGTGGCCGGACTCGAACCGGCGACCTGCGCATTACGAATGCGCTGCTCTACCAACTGAGCCACACCAGCAAATTATTAAATTTACAAATCAAAAAGCAGCGAAGCGAAATTTTGATTTGAGAGGAGAAACATACGGAGTGATTTTTTACACAATGCGAAGCATTGTGTTTCAATCACGGAGTGTGCTTCGACGAGAGCCACACCAGCGGTTATTAGTTTTTTTTACAAATCAAAAAGCAGGCGAAGCCGAATTTTGATTTGAAAGGAGTAGCATTCGGAGTGATTGTCAGTAAAACGCTTGCGTTTTGCTTTAATCACGGAGTGTGCTTCGACGAGAGCCACACCGGCATTTCATTTAACATTTCCGACAGCCTATATATTATATTTTATCTTGATGAAAAAATCAAGTATTATTTAATAAATCATATAAAGTATTAAAAACAAAGTCAACAGAGGACTGCCTAACCTGCTGTCTGCCGAGGTCACCGAAGCGCTTCGTGAAGCTTAATGCTTTGCCGTTAAGGTAAAAGCCGAAGCAGACCATACCGACGGGTTTTCGGTCCGTTCCTCCGCCCGGGCCTGCTATTCCCGTTACGCCGACTCCGATTTCGCTTCCCGTTTCCCTTGCAACGCCCTCAGCCATTTCGCGGGCAACCTCCTCGCTTACAACGCCAACAGCCTCAATAGTTTCACTTTTAACGCCGAGATATTTTATTTTAGCCGAATTTGCGTAGGTTGTAAACGAAACATCAAGCACATATGAAGCGTTGGGCACGTTAACAAGGGTTGCCGAACAGAGCCCTGCCGTACAGGACTCTGCAAACGAAATGTGATAACCCTTTTCAATTAATAAATCAACAACCTTATCTTCAATTGCCATAGTTATTTCTTCTTGATTTTAAAAGTTTTTGTAACTGAAGGAGCATTCTTATACTTACCCTTGAACACAACCTTAACCTTATATTTACCAGGCTTTTTCCTGCCCTTTGAATATTTCACTGTATAGTATTTAGGGCTGACCTTTTTGCCGTAAACGTCTGTTACGGTTACCTTCGGCTTCTTAGCCTTGCCGTCGTATTTATAAGTGCTCTTTGAGAGCTTTACGTTTTTGACATAAAGATTTATTCTTATATTGTATTTCGGCATATATTTGCTCTTATCAAAATTCCTTGCGCGAAAAACGACCTCGTTGTTATAAACCTCAACCATATAGCCGATTCCGTTTTCGTTATAATCGCCGTCCTTGTTTTCAACGCCGAGCGACGGAAGATTTACGGAGTGGATATTGCCGATTTTCTGATAAGTATATTTCTTGCTGAAGCCCGTATGAAGATGGCCTGTAATAAATATCGTATTCGGATATTTATTCATTATCTTCTTAAGCTTATCGGACTGAGCGCCGATTGAGCCTGCGGACTTGATTGCAGTGCCCCAGGTATCGGGAAGGCCGTGAGTATCCTTAAGCGGCTGATGAGCGATAACAAAAGTCGGATGATGCTTCTTCTGCGCGGACTTAAGCTCTTTATCGAGCCATTTGAGCTGCTTATCGCTGAGCTCCGCCTCCTCAAGAAGAATTTCGTCGCTTCCGAGAACTATGAACTTAAAGCCCCTGATTGTATAGCTGTAGCTGAGCTTTTTAATTCTCAGCTTGCTGCCTGCGCGGCGGTTAAGGTCGTTTGTAAAATTAACAAACGATGCCTTTGCTGTGTCATATTCATGCATTCTGATATCGTGGTTACCGGTTGCGTTAATATAATTCTTAACGCCCATATCCTTGATATCGTCATAAACCCAGCTCCACTCGTCAGGGATAGAATTTTCGGTTATATCTCCTGCGAGAACGAGAGCGTCAATTCTTCCCGTTTTGTTTTCCTTAACGTCCTTTGCAGACGAGATAAGAAACGGCTCGCGCTCCTTGAGATAATTTGAAACCTGCGGGTCTCCCCAGGCAACAAAATGAAGCTTGATTTTATCGCTGTTTTCAGGCTCGATTTTCTGAGATTTTGCAAACGCAGTTGAAGGGATAAAGCAAAGTGCAAGAAGCACTATTGACATTAGTAATGCAGAAAATTTTTTCATATTTTCACCGCCTTTTACTCTGTAATTGAGTTTTGGAGCTTAGCTGCAGTAAGCGTATTTCTCATTAGCATAGCTATAGTCATAGGGCCTACGCCGCCAGGAACGGGAGTAATGAAGGAGCACTTATCCTTAACGTTTTCATAGTCAACGTCGCCGCAAAGCTTGCCGTTTTCATCTCTGTTCATACCGACGTCGATAACAATTGCGCCCTCTTTTACCATATCGGCTGTAACTCGCTTTGTCTTGCCG